>NZ_LZJE01000177.1:0-28483 GCF_001666865.1 Mycobacterium sp. E136 | reverse complement strand
CCTCCAGCTGCTGCACGAACAGGACGCGCTCGGGGCGCTCGAGCCGTACACCTCCGAGGTCGACTTGAGCACGACGCGCTGCACCGACGGCGCCTTCTGACAGGCCGCGAACAGCTGGATCGCGCCCATCACGTTGAGTTCCTTGAGCGTCGCACGGCCCCCGGAGCGAGGCGCGTAGGACGCCGCGGCGGCGTGCACCACGGTGTCGACGTCGCCGTTGCGGATGACCTTCGCGATGAACGGGTTGCGGATGTCGGCGCGGACGAATTCCGCACGGCCCATCCGACGCAGCAGATCCTTGCTCGGCGTGATCGCGTCGACGGCGATCACGTGGTTGATCAACGGGTTCTGAGCCAGCCTGGCCGTCAGGTAGCCGCCGAGAAACCGGCACGCCCCGGTGACCAGGACGACCTTCGGGTACTGCACGGCGTCGCGGGGGTCAGTCCCGTTGACGTGTCCATTGGAACGGCCCTCGGAATCCATGTCCGGCCAGCCTAGCGACCGCGGGTGGCGATTACTTGCCGAGTTTTCTGCGCTGGACCCGAGTGCGACGAAGCAGCTTGCGGTGCTTCTTCTTCGACATGCGCTTGCGCCGCTTCTTGATGACTGAACCCATGAACTCCGCTACCTACGCCTTACCTGCCCGATGAGCATCGTTGACTGACCCGGCTACTTTACCGGGCTGCGCAGGTAACCGCGAAACGCGCCCATTGGCTGGTGGGCGTCGCGCCGAGTACGCGGGATCGATCAGCCTGCGTCGAAGTACGAGCTCTCCAACATGTCGTGAACAGCCTTCGCGTGCACCCGGAACGAGCGGCCGACCCGGACGGCAGGCAGCTCGCCGTTGTGCACCAGTCGGTACACCGTCATCTTGCTGACCCGCATCAGGCTCGCCACCTCGGCGACGGTGAGGAATTGCGCCCGTGGCTGTTGGCCGTCGGATCCGGAGTCCCGAGCCGACTTCCCACTGGCCGAATCCCGCGCGGATGGCCCGTTCATAGACGTCATCGCAACCCAATCATTCAGGCACGGGCAGTTCCAGCGGCTTCCCCACCGCTGGCACCGACCCGTGCTTACACGAGGAGAATAGCGTGGCAGATGGTGTTACTGCGACGGGTGTGGGCAATTTGAAGAATTACTCAGTTGTAATTCCGAGCTGCTCAGAGCGCTTTTTCGCGGCCTCGACCGCCCTGGCAACCGCTGCCCGCAATCCACCCCTCTCGAGTTCGCGCAGACCGGCCGCGGTGGTACCGCCCGGCGAAGTGACGGTCGCGCGCAGCTGGGCGGGCGTGGTGTCCATTCCGGCGCCCGACGAACCCGATGCGCCGCCTGCGGCGTCCGCGGCCCGATCGAGGCGATCCAGCAACATCGCGGCGGATCCGGCCATGGTCTGCGCGACGAGATCGGTGGCCGCAGACCGCGACAGCCCGGCGTCCACGCCGGCGTCGACGAGCGCCTCGACCATCAGGAAGAAATAGGCCGGCCCCGAGCCTGAGATCGCGGTGACCGCGTCGAGTTGGGACTCCGGAACCGTGAGCACCCCGCCGACCGCGTCGAAGATCGCCGAGACCTCCTTCATCTGCTCGGCGGTGGCGAAGCGTCCGGCGGACAGCGCGCTGACACCGCCGCCAACGACCATCGGGGCGTTGGGCATGACGCGGATCACCGGCGCGCCGGCGGGCAGCTTGTTCTCGTAGTACTCGGTGGTGACCCCGGCGGCGACCGTCACGAAAACCTGTTCGGCCGTGTCGCTTTCGGCGTTGGTCGCGGCGTCGACGATTTCGTCGACGAGGCTGGCGACGTCGGCGGGCTTGACGGCGACGATCACGTAGCTCGCGTGGTCCACCGCGTTGGCCACCGTCGTCACCAGCACCGAGTAGGTGTCGGCGAGGTACTGCGCGCGGTTCGGGTCCTTCTCCGCCACCACCAGGTCCTTGACCTGTCGTCCGGCCCTCAGCAGCCCGGACAGCAGCGCCTCACCGATACTTCCACCGCCGACGATCGCGATTCTGGCCATGCCGCAAAGCATTGCAGACGGCCGGGCACCGGCGCGTGCGACCACCCACCGCGGGGTGCGCCGAACGTGCGCTCAGCGCGAGATCCGGGCCGATTTTTCGTCCTGAGTGCACGTTCGGCAACTGGCGAAGCCGGTTCAGGCCTGAGGCACCAGCGCGAGTTGGCGCGTCTGCACGACGATGTGGCCCTCAGAGTCGACGACGATGTGGTCCTCGTCGAACCAGTCCTGGCCGATCTGCACCGTCGTACACAGCACCCGCAGCCACCCGTCGGCGGGCAGGGTGCGCAGATAGGCCGTCAGCTGGACGGTGGGCGCCCAACCGAACCGGTTGACGCCGAAGGTCACCGGAGCCGACACGTCGCCGCACAGCAGCGCGAAAAGGACATCCGGAGCAACGCCTTTGGGCCGCACCCAATACTCGATCACCGGCGGTCCGCCGTCGGACCGCGGCTGCATCGTGGTCAGCGACGGCCGGATGTCGCAGCCGTGCGCGAGGTGCACGATGTCGGCCATCGGATGGCCCTCGCCGATCGGCTCCAGGCCGGGCGGGGGCTCGGGTTGCATCAGCGGAATCACCGGATTCACCGAGAGCAGCGGCGCCACATGGTGTTCCGGGTCGCCGAGGGTGACCGCGGCACGCACCGCCGTGCGGTCGCCTTGATTGAGTTCAACATCAATCAGGCTGACGCGACGTCCTCGCTTGCGCACCGTGGTGACCAATTCCATCGGCCCGGGATCGGGGGCCCACAGGAAGTTCCCCGACACCGCGATCGGTTGGACGTCCCCGGCGTGCTCGGTTCGGGCGGCGTTGGCGCACAGCGCGAGCATCGCGCCGCCGTGCACCTTCGGCCCGATAGTCCAATGTTCGTTCAGCTCACCGTGATACACGCCGTCGTCGGCTTTGGTGAGCGCCATGGCGTCGGTGAACAGGGTGGAGCCGGCCATCTGGTGAATCCTTCGGAAGCGAGCGGTCAGCGCAGCAGGTGCCTGCGCGCGAACTGTAGCGACTCCACCAGCAGCGCCTCGCGCTCGGCCGCGGTCCGCGCGCCCGACGTCGTCACCTCGAGAATGACGTGGCCGTTGAAGTCGCTGGCGGCCAGCATCTCGCAGACCTCCACCGTCGGCTGGGTGCCGCGTCCGGGCACCAGGTGCTCGTCGGTCGAGGCGCCGCTGCCGTCGCACAGATGCAGGTGCACCAGGCCCTCGCCCATGCGGCGCGCCATTTCGAGGGCATCGGACCCGGCGGTCGCGGTGTGCGACAGGTCGAGCGTGTAGTGGGCGTGGTTACCGTCGAGCGGGTCGTAGGACGGGGCGAACGCCGAGATGCCCGGTCCCGGTCGGCCGCCACGTTTGCGCATGCGCTCGATGGAGGTCTGCCCTGCGCCGAAGAAGCGGTCGGCGCGGAACGGGAACATGTTCTCGACGGCCACCATCACCTCGCTGGACTCCTCGAGCTCGGCGACCTGGTCGGAGAACCCCTCGGCGTAGCGGCGCTGCCACCGGAACGGCGGATGCACGACGACGGTCTGCGCGCACAGTTGCTCGGCCGCGCGCACACTGCGTTCGAGTTTCGGGATCGGGTTGGCGCCCCACACTCGCTGGGAGATCAGCAGGCACGGCGCGTGCACCGAGAGCACCGGCATTTCGTACCGCTTCGACAGCTCCTCGATCGCGTCGACGTCCTGGCTGACCGTCTCGGCCCACACCATGAGCTCGACGCCGTCGTAGCCGAGCTTCGCCGCGTACTCGAAGGCGGCCTCGGTTCTCAGCGGGTAAACGGAGGCCGTCGACAGACCGACCTTGATGGCTGGACGCACGAGTTATAGGGCGCCTCAGGCCGCCTGCATCAGTGCCAGCGGCCCGAATGTCACCATCGCGCCGACCGCGACGGCGATCAGAGTGCTGCCGATGTCCTCGGTCTTGCGGACCACCCGCACGCCGACGACCAGGCCGAGGATCACCAGCACGCCGAGCACCAGCGCGACGATGCTGTTCCACTTCCACAGCTGATCGAAGGCGATGAACAGCCCCGCGCCGAACGCGACCGCGACCACGCACTGCCCGACGACCAGCACGCCGCGCAGGAACGACGACATCGCGCCCGAGCGGTCGGCCCCCTCGTCCTCGTCCTCGTCCAGATCGATGTCGGCCGGGCTCAGGCCGTTACCGCGGTGGGCCACGTCGTCGGCCGCATCGGGTCCGCCGAACAACTCGTTGTCCGGGGACCGCAGGTACGACGGCAGGTCCTCGCGGTCATCGTCGTCTTCGGGCTCGGCCACGGCGACCGCGGCGTCTTCGGCCTCGTCCTCGTCGGCCTGGGGATCGGCCCAGTCGAGCGGGTCCGGGCTCATCTCCTCGGCACCGACCGCGGTGTCGCTGTCCACCGTCGCCTCGTCGGTGGTCTCGTCCACCGTGCTGAGCTCGGTGGTTTCGTCCGCCACCTGGCTGATCTCGGCGGTTTCGGGCTCGCTGCGCTGGGCCGACGCGCTGCGCCCGAGGAGTCCGAAGCGCCGCCGCGCGAAGGTGGAGCGCCGCGGTGGGGCGAAGAAGTCCAGGTCCTCGTCGGCGTCGCGCTGTTCGATGTGGCTCTGGTAGTCGGCGACGGCTTCGGCGTAGTCGTCGTCTTTGTCGGCCGGGGCTTCGGGAGCGTCCGAGGTGTCGACCGCCTCGGGGGCCTCCTCGACCTTGGGCTCGACCTCGGGCTCGACCTCGGGCTCGACCGCGGGCTCGGCCTCGGACTCGTCGACGGTGTCTTCGACGTGGTCGACGGCGCCGTTGGTGGCCGCTACCTCCTCCGGTTCGGCGGGAGCGGTGGCTTCGGTCTCGGCGGTCTCGACGGTCTCGGCGGGGGCGTCGTCGTCATGGTCGCGGACGATCGGGATCTCGCCGGTCAGTTCGGCGACGGTGATCGAGTCCGCGCCGCGACGACGACGGCGCCGACCGCCGATCGGCGGGGCGCCGATCGTTCCGTTGCGCGCCAGCAACTCCGCGACCGAGATGGGTCGCGTGTTGCTGTGATCGTCTTCAGTTCCTGTCATTGTGTTTGCCTTCGGGCCTCGTCACCTATCGTCCAGCATTGCGCACAAACGTCTGTACTGAGGCCGGATTGTCGGCACCGCCGACGAAACCGCTGCCATCGGCTTCGCTGTCGAGTCTCCGCAGAATCAGCCCCTCCCGCAACGCCCAGGGGCAGATGTCCACGCTCTCGACACCGAGGGCTTTCATGCTCGCCTCAGCAACCAGGGCTCCGGCCACGATCTGTGGCGCCCGTTCGGCACTCACTCCCTCCAATTCCGCTCGGTCGGCCGCGGTCATCCTAGAGATGAAAGCTATGAGCTGCCTTAATCCGGTGGCCGTCAGCGTTCGTTTGACCCTCGGACCGGCCCCGGACGGCGCGGCGCCGGTGAGCCGGGCCAGCGAGCGGAACGTCTTCGAGGTGGCCACGGCGAGGTCGGGGGCGCCGGGTTTGAGCATCTCGGCGCCGGCGTCGGCGAGTTCGGTCGTCAGCCAGTCGCGCAGCATCGCCACGCGCCGCCGGCCCGGCGGATCGTCGGGCAGCCATTCGCGGGTGAGCCGTCCCGCGCCGAGCGGAAGTGACAACGCGACCTCAGGCTCCTCGTCGACGCCGTTGGACAGTTCGAGCGAACCGCCGCCGATGTCGATGTTGATGATGCGTCCGGCGCTCCACCCGTACCACCGCCGCACCGCCAGGAACGTCAGCCGAGATTCGTCGACGCCGGCGAGCACGCGCAGCGCCACTCCGGTCTCGGCGAGGATCCGGGCGAGCAGTTCCTCGGAGTTCTTGGCATCGCGCACCGCGGAGGTGGCGAACGCCATCAGCTCCGCGCAACCGGAACTCGTGGCGATCTTGGCGAATTCGTCGATTGTGCCGATCAGTTTGTCGGCACCCTTGCGGGTGATCTTGCCGTCGCTGTCGATGGCCTCGGCGAGGCGCAGCGAGGCCTTGGTCGAACTCATCGGCGTCGGGTGTCCACCACGGCGCGCGTCCACCACCAGAAGGTGGACGGTATTGCTGCCCACGTCGAGCACGCCTAATCGCACTCATCCAACTTAATGGGTCTACCGTTGGGAATTGTGACTGCACCGCACCGTGGAGAGGTCGAACTCGATTTCGCCCGTGAGTGGGTCGAGTTCTATGACCCCGACAATCCCGAGCATTTGATCGCCGCCGATCTGACATGGCTGCTCTCCCGGTGGACATGCGTTTTCGGAACGCCCGCGTGCAAGGGCACGGTCGAGGGACGCCCGGACGACGGATGCTGTTCGCACGGGGCGTTCATGTCCGACGACGACGACATCGCCCGCCTCGACGACGCGGTCAAGACGCTGACCGACGAGGACTGGCAGTTCCGCGAGAAGGGGCTCGGCAAAAAGGGCTACCTCGAGATGGACGAGTACGACGACAAGCCCAACCTGCGGACCCGGAAGTACAAGGGCGCCTGCATCTTCCTCAACCGGCCCGGCTTCGCCGGCGGCATCGGTTGTGCGCTGCACAGCAAGGCGCTCAAGCTCGGCGTCGAACCGCTGACCATGAAGCCCGACGTGTGCTGGCAGCTGCCGATCCGCCGCACCCAGGAGTGGGTGGAGCGGCCCGACGGGACGGAGATCCTCAAGACCTGGATCACCGAATACGACCGTCGCGGTTGGGGCGAAGGCGGCGCCGATCTGCACTGGTACTGCACCGGCGATCCGAACGCGCACGTCGGCGCCAAGCCGGTCTGGGAGTCCTACGGCCCCGAGCTCACCGAGCTGCTCGGCGAGAAGGCGTACGCGGAGTTGGCGGCAATGTGCAAGCGGCGCAGCGGGTTAGGGCTCATCGCCGTACATCCCGCGACCCGCCTGGCCGGATGAGCCTCTTCCTGTTCCGACTGATTCCGCCGCGCGCGGATTTCGCGCAGACCATGACGCCCGACGAACAGCAGGCCATGGCCGACCATCAGGCGTACTGGCAGCAGCTTCTGGCCGACGGCCGTGTCGTCGTCTACGGGCCGGTCGCCGATCCAGAAGGCGTGTGGGGACTGGGCGTGCTGCGCGCCGCCGACCGCGCCGAGGTGCTCGCGATCGCCGAGCGCGACCCGTCGGTCACCGCGGGCGTCAACACGTTCGACGTCCTCGAGATCATGGGCGGCACCACGGGTTGACGGCGCGCTCCTTTCATTCGCGAACAGACGCAAACCTGCCCATTTTCGCGGAAATTGGGGCAGTTACGCGTCTGCTCGCGAAGGAACTCAGCCCTCGAGTTTGTAGCCGAGACCGCGGACCGTGACCAGGTGCACGGGGTTGGCCGGATCGGCCTCGATCTTGGATCGCAGCCGCTTCACATGGACGTCAAGGGTTTTCGTGTCACCGACGTAATCGGCACCCCACACGCGGTCGATCAACTGGCCGCGGGTCAGCACCCGCCCGCTGTTGCGCATCAGGTACTCGAGCAGGTCGAACTCCTTGAGCGGCAACGTGACCGGCTCTCCATTCACCGAAACGACGTGGCGTTCGACGTCCATCCGGACGGGTCCAGCCTCCAGCACGCCGTCGCCGATTCCGGCGTCCTCGTTGTCGGCGCCGCGCCGCAACACCGCGCGGATGCGGGCGATGAGTTCGCGGGCCGAGTACGGCTTGGTGACGTAGTCGTCGGCGCCGAGTTCGAGCCCGACGACCTTGTCGATCTCGCTGTCGCGGGCGGTCACCATGATCACCGGAACGCTTGAGCGCGAACGTAATTGACGGCACACGTCGGTGCCGCTCATCCCGGGCAGCATCAGGTCGAGCAGCACGATGTCGGCGCCGGAGCGCTCGAATTCGGCCAGGGCCGCCGGTCCGTCGGTGACGATGGTGGCTTCGAAGCCCTCTTTGCGAAGAAGGTAGGCCAGGGGATCGGCCAAGGACTCCTCGTCCTCCACGATCAGCACACTGGTCATTGGTCTCGCTGGTCCTCTCGTTCGTCCGATCCGTGATCGGGATAGGCCGGAATCGACAGGGTGAACGTCGATCCCGTTCCCGGCTGACTCCACAGCCGGATGCTTCCGTTGTGGTTGGCCGCCACGTGTTTGACGATGGCCAACCCGAGCCCGGTGCCGCCGGTGGCCCGGGACCGCGCCTTGTCGACGCGGAAAAATCGCTCGAACACCCGCTCCTGGTCCTCGCGGGCGATGCCGATCCCGCGGTCGGTCACGGCGATCTCGATGTCGTCCCCGCGGCGCCTGCGGCTGATCGACACCGACGATCCGTGCGGTGAGTAGGCGATCGCGTTGGAGACCAGGTTCGCGATGGCGGTGACCAGCAGCGCCTGATCTCCGAGGGCGCGAAAACCGGTCGGGGCGTCGGTGGTGATCTTGATGTCGGCGTTGTCGGCGGGCACCTTGTGCCGCGACAGCGCCTCGGACACCACGGTGTCGACGTCGACCGCAGTCAAGTCGGGCAGCCGTTCCGCGCCCTGCAGCCGGGATAGCTCGATCAGCTCGCCGATCATGTTGGCCAGCCGGTTGGACTCCGCGACCATCTTCTCGGCGAACCGGCGCACGGTTTCCGAGTCGTCGGACGATGCGAGCAGCGCCTCAGCCAGCACGCCCATCGCGCCGACCGGCGTCTTGAGCTCGTGGCTGACGTTGGCGACGAAGTCCCGACGGGTGGCCTCCATGCGGGCGTACTCGGAGTGGTCGTCGACGTAGACGACCGCGAAGCGGCGGTCCTGGTCGGTCAGCAGCTGGACGTGTCCCCGCACCGACAGGCCGGAGCGGCCGGGGGTGGCCCGCTTGTCGGCCGCCAGGTCGACGTCGACCGGCTCGCCGGTGGCCAGCGTGCGTTCGGCGGCCCGCCACGCGCGATCGTCGAGCAGGCGGTCGCGCACCAGGCCCAGCTCGCGGGCCCGGTCGTTGGCGTATACGACGTCACGGAAGTGGTCGACCACGACGATTCCGGTGGGCGCGCGCGATGCGATGTGGGACAGCATCTGCGAGACGGTGATGCCGGTCTGCGCGGTGGCGCGGCGCTGCCGGCGGTCCATGAGACGGGGCCTCAGTTGCGCCCCGAGCGCGACACCGGTCGCCAGAGCGAGCAGTGCGACCACCGCTGCCAGCAGCAGTGCCGAGACGACACTCACGCGAAAATCGTACGCATCGGGTGAACGTCATCCCAGCAGCGTGCGACCAAACCGGGACAAGTCACAGACGGAAAGACGGAAATTCGGCCTCTCGTCCTTCCCCGTTAACCGTCCGTTCGCCGTCGCGCGCAGCGGTGCTTACTTGGCGCCCTGCGACGCGACCGCGGCGGCGCCGGCGGCCGCGGCCTCGGGATCGAGGTAGGTGCCGCCGACGATCGTCGGCTTCAGATCGGAGTCCAGGTCGTAGCGCAGCGGGATGCCGGTCGGGATGTTGAGCCCGACGACGTCCTCGTCGGACATGCCGTCGAGGTGTTTGACCAGCGCGCGCAGCGAGTTGCCGTGCGCGGCGATCAGCACCGTCTTGCCGGCCCGCAGGTCCGGTTCGATGGTCGAGGTGTAGTACGGCACGAACCGCTCGACGACGTCCTTGAGGCATTCGGTGCGTGGCGGGCCGCCGGGCACGTCGGCATAGCGGGGGTCGCCGTCCTGGGTGTAGGTGCTGCCCTCTTCGATCGGCGGCGGCGGCGTGTCGTAGCTGCGTCGCCACGCCATGAACTGCTCCTCGCCGTACTTCTCCTTGGTCTCGGCCTTGTTCAGACCCTGCAGCGCGCCGTAGTGCCGCTCGTTGAGCCGCCAGTCGCGGTGCACGGGGATCCAGTGCCGGTCGGCAGTGTCCAGCGCCAGGTTCGCGGTCGTGATCGCGCGGCGCAGCAGCGAGGTGTAAAGCACATCGGGTTGGCGGTCGAGTTCTTTGATCAGTTCACCGGCGCGCACGGCTTCGGCGCGGCCCTTCTCGGTGAGGTCGACGTCGACCCATCCGGTGAACAGGTTCTTCTCGTTCCATTCGCTCTCGCCGTGGCGGAGCAGGATCAGCGTGCAGTCACCCATGCGCCGAAGCCTATCGGAGGTCGGTCAGTCGTCCTCGTCGTCGATGAGGTGGGCGAACGCCTGCAGGTTCTTCAGCGACTCGCCGCGCGACACCCGCCACTCCCACTCCTTCTGGATCGACGAGCGAAAACCCAACTCCAGCAAGGTGTTGAAGTCGCTGTCGACGGCTTCGAGCACCTGGCCGAGGATCCGGTCGACCTCGTCGGACGTCACCGATTCCAGCGACATCCGGCCGACGAGATAGATGTCGCCGACGTTGTCGAGCGTGTACGCCACGCCGTACAGGCGCCGGTTGCGCTTGAGCAGGAACCGGTAGACGCCCTCGTGGTTCTCGTCGGGTTTGCGGCAGACGAACGCCTCGATCCGCACCGAGTGCTCGCCGATCGACAGGATGGTGTTAGTCTTGAGGCGACGCTCGCCGGGAAGTTCGACGATGATGCCGGGCAACCCGCCGTGTGCGCCTTCGTGGTACGTGCAGACGAGGTCGTTCTCCTTGCACGCCTGCTCGATGACCTTCGCTGCGTCGGTGCTCATCAGGCGCGCACCCCCCGCCGCCTCGCGAATCGCCGGCCGGTGCGGCGTGCGCCGTCGCGCAGCTGATGACGGCCCCGGTAGTCGGCCATCGCGTGCCCGTAACTGGCCAGCAGCGCGTCGACAGTGCGAGCCCACGAGAACGTGGCGGCATGCGCGACGGCTGCGGGCCGAAGGTCATCGGCGCGCTGCAGCAGATCGCCGATCGCGTGCGCCCAGTCGCCGTCGTCGTGCCCGTCGACCAGCGTCCCGGTCACACCGTCGCGCACCGCGACCGGCAGGCCGCCGACCGCGGCGGCCACCACCGGTGTTCCACACGCCTGGGCTTCGATCGCGACCAGGCCGAAGGACTCCGAATAGCTGGGCACGGCCACCAGGTCGGCGGCCCGGTACACGTTCACGAGTTGCTCGCGCGACTGGGGCGGCAGGAACGTCACGCGGTCCGAGATACCCAGATCCGCGGCCAGTCGAACCAGCCCGTCGGGGGCCTGCAGCCCGCTGCCCGACGGGCCGCCCGCCACGAGCACGCGCACGCCCGGCAGTTTGGCGGCGGCGCGCAGCGCGATGTCGGGCGCCTTCAGCGGTTGGATGCGGCCGACGAACGCGACGATCTGCTCGTCGGGGTCGAGTCCCAGCGCGGCGCGCGCGGCGTTACGATCCCCGGGTGTGAAGGTCTCGAGGTCGACGCCCGGATGCACCACATCAATCCTCGCCGGGTCGGCGTGGTGAACCGAAATGAGTTGCTGCGCTTCATGTTCGGTGTTGACGATCAACCGGTCGGCCTCGTCGACCACCTGCTGCTCGCCGACCGCGCGCAGCGGAGGCTCGGGTGAGTCGCCCTCGGCGAGAGCGGCGTTCTTGACCGCGGCCAGCGTATGCGCGGTGTGCACCAGCGGCACCGCCCAGCGGTCGCGGGCCAGCCAGCCGACCTGACCGGACAGCCAGTAGTGCGAATGGACGACGTCGTAGTAGCCGGGTTCGTGGGTGGCCTCGGCCCGCAACACCCCCGCGGTGAACGCGCACAGCTGGGTGGGCAGGTCGTATTTGTCGAGCCCCTCGAACGGCCCGGCAACCACGTTGCGCACCAGCACACCGGGTGCGACCCGCACGATCGGTTGGTCGGCCGACGACGTTGCACGGGTGAAGATCTCCACCTCGACGCCGCGGCGGGCCATCTGCAGAGCACTCTGGAGCACGTAGACGTTCATTCCGCCCGCGTCACCGGTTCCGGGCTGGGCCAGCGGCGACGTGTGCACCGAGAGCACGGCGACGCGCCTCGGGACCGGCAGTCCGGCGGCATCGAAGCGGGGCGGATCCGTCGCTAGGCGCACACAGACATGTCTACACCGTCGGCGGAAGGGGCCCCGTCAGGCCGTTGCTTCGGGCCTGCGCGGCTGGGCGCGCCGCATGGCGCCGATCGGGTCGGCGTACAGCCCGCCGAGCGACACCACGCCGGCGCCGGCCTCCTGCACGCGGTTGCCGAACGCGGTGAGTCGGATCTCGCGGGCGGGCATCACCGAACGCTGCGCGAACGCGGCCTCCACGGCGGCCATGCCCTCCGGGTACTCGGTGAAGGCCTGGCCGCCGACCACCAGATCGTCGGGGTTGAGCATGTCGCGCAGCAGTGCGACCGCCTCCCCCAGCACGCGAGCGCGCTCGGCGAGCAGTTCCTGCGCCGGTCCGTTGCCCTGGCGCGCCGTCTTGAGCAGTGCCTGCATGGTCGAACCCGGACCCTCGACCGCGATGATGCGCGACTTGCGGGCGGCGGTCAGCACCGCCTCGTCGCTGACGGTGGACTCCAATTGTCCGGTGCCACCGAGCAATTCGGAGTGGGCGGGCAGCCCGGCGATGGTGCCGGGGCCGCTGCTCGGTGAGTGCACCCGGCCGCCGATCGACAGCGCGTAGCCGACGGTCTCACGGGCGTAGACGTACAGGCTGGTGCCGGCGGGGGCCAGCAGCGCGTCCGGCCACGACGGCGGCCTGCGCACCCCGAGCAGGAGTTCGGCGCCCGCCATCGCGTCGACGTGCGAGGCGACCGACACCGGCAGTCCGAGCGCTTCGGCGAGCACGGGTCCGACCGGTGCATCCGTCCATCCCAGCCGGGGGTGGTCGAGGTAACCGGTCGCGCTGTCGACGACGCCGCCGGCCGCGATTCCGACCCACAGCGGACGGCGACGATGCCAGCGGCTCAGGTAGCGGCGGGCGCTGGCGGCCAGCGAGGCCAGCGCCGCGGCCTGCGTGCCCCGCGGGGTCGGTGTCTCGACCACGTCGAGGGTGCGGCCGAACAGGTCGGTGGCGACGATGCTGGTGGTCTTCGCGCCGATGTGGATGCCGAGCGTGAGGAACGGCTCGTGGTTCACCTCGACGGGCACTCGCGGCCTGCCGATCGCGCCGGAGACCGCGAGGTCGGCGCGTTCCCGCAGCACGCCGGCCTCGAGCAGCGCGGTGACTTGGCGGTTGACGGTCGCGATGCTCAGGCCGGTGACCTGGGCGATCACGTCACGGGCGATGGGTCCGCGCAGCCGGGCGGCGCTGAACACCGAGGCGGCGGCGGCGTCGGCGACCTTCAGCGACGGCGCGACGATCCGAGTGCGGGCCTGCGGGAACCGCGGCGTCGCGGGCGACAGCGCGCGCTTGGCGTGCGGGCCGCTGCGCACAGGGCTCTTGGCGGGGAGGGTGGTGGTGACGGAAGTGCGCATCTGCTTGTCCTTTGAGGAAAATCGGCCTGGGGGGTCTTCGAGCCACACCCGGCGATTCAGCAGGACAGCGATGTCGTCTACGAAACAGTCAGGCGCGGCGAGGCGTGCGACAACACGCACGCCGCATACAGGCCTGACTGGACAACACGAGGTGAATTTAGCACGCCAACTAAGGTTGGGGAGATGACGACTTTCCAGGCCGACGGTCGTGTCGCGGTGGTCACCGGCGCCAGCGCCGGGATCGGTGAAGCGACCGCGAGAACCCTTGCTGCACAAGGCTTTCACGTCGTCTGCGTGGCCCGTCGGGAAGCCCCCATCAAGGCCCTCGCGGCGGAAATCGGCGGTACCGCGATTGTGGCGGACGTCACATCGCAAGAGGCGGTATCGGCGCTAGCAGCGGCCGTGGACCGGGTCGACGTGCTGGTCAACAACGCCGGCGGGGCCCGCGGTCTCGACCCGGTCGTCGAGGCCGACGTCGAGCACTGGCGTTGGATGTGGGAGTCCAACGTGCTCGGCACGCTGCTGGTGACCCGCGCGCTGCTACCGATGCTGATCGCGTCCGGCGACGGGCTGATCGTGACAGTCACGTCGATCGCGGCGGTGGAGATCTACGACAACGGCGGCGGGTACACCTCCGCCAAGCATGCGCAGGGCGTGCTGCACCGCACGCTGCGCAGCGAGCTGCTCGGAAAACCGGTGCGGCTCACCGAAGTTGCGCCCGGCATGGTGAAGACCGACTTCTCGCTGAACCGGTTCGAAGGTGACGAGGAGCGTGCCGCCAAGGTCTACGAGGGCGTCACTCCACTGCTGGCCGAGGACGTCGCCGAGATCATCGGGTTCGTCGCGAGCCGGCCGTCGCACGTCGACCTCGACCTGATCGTGGTCCGGCCGCGCGATCAGGTCAGCGGGGCCAGCGGATCGCGGTTCAACCGCCGCACCTGAGCTTCGTCGTCTGGTGTGCATCCAGATCGCGATTCGGTGGCCGCTGGGCCGGTTTCCCGATCTGAGCGCACACTAGCGGCCGGGGCGGGGCGGGCGGCCGTTCACCGGCTCCGGTGCGCCGGACGGCGTCGCGGGCGCGGTGCTCGGGATGTCCGGCGCGTTCGCGTCCGACAGCGCCGACATCGCCTTCCACTCGTCCCACGGCACGGCCCAGTCCCAGATGTCGCCGTCGGCGTAGGAGAGCTCGATGCGCGTACCGGTGACCTCGACGGGATCGCCGTACATCGCGGTGTTGAAGTACTGCTGAGCGTCCTCGGTCGACAGGTTGATGCAGCCGTTGGTGACGTTGCTGTTGCCCTGCGCCCCGGAACTGGCCGGGTTGGCGTGGATGAACTCGCCGTTGTTGGAGATCCGCACGGCGTACCGCTCGCGGATGTTGGCGTAGCCGGCCGCCGGATTGGTCATGTAGAAGTCTTCGTACTTCTCGGTCACGACGTGGACGCCGCTGCGGGTGACGTTGCGGTCGACGTCGCCCTCGCCGTAACTGCACGGGAAGTCCATGATCACTGCGCCGGCGCCGTCGAGCACCTGGATGCGGTGCGACGACGCCTCGGCCTTGACCACCTGGCGGCGGCCGATCTCGATGTGCAACGAGATGTCTTGCGCGCCGTACGCGCCGTCGCCGAACGGCACGCCGTAGAGCTTCGCGTCGACGCTGACCTTGGTGCCCGGCGGATAGTACTCACGGGTGCGGTAGTGCACGCGCGATCCGCCGACCTCGTCGGGCAGCCACGCCCAGCTGCCCTCCACCTGCGGATCGGTGGTGACCTTGAGCGCCTTCTCGACCGCGGCTTTGTCGCTGATCGACGCGTCGAATTGGATGATGATCGGCGCCGCCACCCCGACGACCTGGCCGTCGGCGAGCTGGAAGCTGCCGTTCACCTGGGTGCTGGGATCGACGGTCGAGAACGAGCCTTCGACGGGCACCGCTTTGCCGTCGCGGCCGACCGCCGATCCCTTCCACGTGTACTCGACGCCGTAGCCGAGCGGTTCGGTGATCGTGAACTCGGTGCGGTCGCGGTTGAGCGAACCGGCGACGACCTTTCCGTTGGAGTTGGTCAGCGTGACCCGCTGGAACCAGCCGTCGACGACCTGAACCCGAACACGGTCGGTCGGCGCGACGTCGGAGGCGTCGTTGTCGGGCGTGAACTTCAGCGAAGGGGCGTCGGGCGCTTCGTCGGATTGCGCCGCAGGCGAGCCGTCTTTTCTCGACGTGCACGCGGCCAGCACGCCCGGCGCGACGACGCCGACCGCCAGTGCGGCAAGGGCGCGCCGCCGATTGAACCCCGGCGGTTGGGGTTCGGGAGTACTCACGTGAACCGAGCGTACCTACAGCGAGCACCCGACCAGGACCGGCTCGGGTGTGAGGTCGATCCCGAACTTCATTCGGACTCCGTCACGTACCGTCCTGGCCAGCGCGATCACGTCGGCGGTGGTGGCCGCGCCGCGGTTGGTCAGCGCCAGGGCGTGCTTTGTCGACAGCCGGGCGGCGGCGCCGTCGCCCGGATAGCCCTTACCGAAGCCGGCCTGTTCGACCAGCCAGCCCGCCGCGAGCTTGACGCCGTCGAGCGCCGGATAGTTGGGCACCGGCCCGTCGAAGGAGGCGCGCAGCCGGTCGAATTCCGCGGCGGGGACGACGGGGTTGGTGAAGAACGAGCCCACGCTCCAGGTGTCGTGGTCGTCCGCGTCGAGCACCATGCCCTTGCTCGACCGCAGGGCCAGCACCGCGTCGCGAACCTCGAGCGGATCGGCGCGGGTGCCCTGTTCGGCGCCCAGCGCGGTGGCCAGTTCCCGGTAGCGCAGTGGCGCGCTGCGCCCTCCGGGGTCCAATGTGAACTCGACCTCGAGCACGATCGCATCGTGCGCATGTTTGAGGACGCTGGTGCGGTAGCCGAACCCCAGTGCATCGGGCGCAACCCAGCGGTCCTCTCCGGTACGACGGTCCAGCAGCCGCACCCGCCGGATGGTGTCGGCCACCTCGGCGCCGTACGCGCCGACGTTCTGCACCGGCGTGGCGCCCGCGGAGCCGGGGATGCCCGACAGGCATTCGAGGCCGCCGAGGCCGTGCGCCAGCGCGGTGACCACGACGTCGTCCCAGACCGCACCGGACTCGGCGCGCAGCACCTCGCCGTCGACGGTGATCTCGGTGTTGGCGAGATGAATGACCGAAAGGTCGGTCAGCTCGTCGGACAACACGACGTTGGAGCCGCCCGCGAGAACCAGCGCGTCGGTGTCAGGGCCCATCTCGCGAACCACGTCGATGACCTTCTGGGTGGTGTCGCAGCTGATCAGCCGGCGTGCGACGGGTCCAATCCGCAGCGTCGTCAACGGCGCGAGCGGCACCCGCTCCTCGACGGAGGCACCCCCTAGTTGCGAACCGACCACGGGCGGTAACGGTAGCCTGACCAGCTATGCCGCGCTCATTCGACATGGCCGCCGAATACGGGGGCACCGTCGAGCAGGTTCACCGGGCGTTCGGCGACGAGCGCTATTGGCTCGCGCGGCTCACCGATTCCGGCGCCGATATGTACTCGCTGGATTCGATGGTCCTCGACGAGCAGGGCGGCATCGACGTGGTCACCACGCAGACGCTGCGCGCCGATCGGCTGCCGGGTGTGGTGACCCAGTTCCACCGCGGGGACCTGAGCTTCGTGCGTGAGGAGGCGTGGACCCCGGTGCTCGACGGGAAGGCAACCGCGAAGGTCAAGGGGTCGATCCCCGGCGCTCCGGCCAGCCTGACGGGCACCGCGGTGCTGTCGCCTGCGGGCAGCGGTTCGCGGTTGGAGCTCACCGTCGAGGTCGAGGTGCGAGTTCCGTTGGTGGGCGGCAAGATCGAGAACTTCATTGGCGGGCAACTGGTCGACCTGCTGATCGCCGAACAACGCTTCACCACGCAGTGGATCGCCGAGAACGCCTGATACTCGGGGTCATTCGGCGTGGATCGAAGATCGCGGGCCGGCGGGCCCTACACTCGGGCCATGAGCGGGCCCATCGGTCAGCTGACCCGGGGCACCACCGGCTACAACCGGTTGCGCCGCAGTGACCGTTGGCTCGTCCACGCGCCGCGGGTGCGCGCCACGCTGGCCGCCGCCGGGGACCCGCTGGTCATCGATCTCGGATACGGCGCCTTGCCGGTGACGACGCTGGAGCTTGCGGCGCGATTACGGGTGGTGCGCAACGATATTCGCGTCGTCGGGTTGGAGATCGACCCCGCCCGCGTGCAGGCGGCGCAGGCCGCGGGCACGGACGCGATCCGATTCGGCCGCGGCGGTTTCGAGCTGGCCGGCATGCGGCCGGTGCTAGTGCGGGCGTTCAACGTGTTACGCCAGTACCCGGTCGACGCGGTGCACGAGGCGTGGTCGACGATGCAACGCCAGCTCGCGCCGGGTGGACTCATCGTCGACGGCACCTGCGATGAGCTCGGCAGGCGATGCTGCTGGATCCTGCTGGACGCCGACGGCCCGGTGAGCCTGACGCTGGCCTGCGATCCGTTCGCGATCGAGCGGCCGTCCGACCTCGCCGAACGGCTGCCGAAGGCGCTGATCCACCACAACGTCGACGGTCAGCCCGTACACGCGCTGTTGACCGCCGCCGACCGGGCGTGGGCCAGCGTCGCCGGTCATGGTGTATTCGGCCCACGGGTGCGGTGGCGCGCGATGTTGGACCTGTTGCGCGACAACGGCTTCCCGGTGGCTCCGGCGCGCCGCCGCATGCGCGACGGAGTGCTCACCGTGCCGTGGTCCACCGTCGCGCCGGTCTGACCCGGGCTACCGCGCTTCGGCGTTGCCCGCCAACGCCGGAACGCCGTGTTCGATCTCCTCGGCGGTGACGTCGAGCGCGTCGTCGACGTCCTTGGCCAGCTGGATGTCGAGCCCACGCAGATGCGCGGGCCGGGTCATCAGCGACACCACGACGTAGGTGACGATCGAAGCGGCGAACGCGATGAACGTCGGCCAGCCGTCGAAACTCGCTGGAACCAGATCGTTCTGGACATACAGGATCGTGTTGTCGACACCGTAGATCGTCGGGGTCAGCACGAACAGCACCAGCCGGACGAGCAGTCCCACACCCCTCGCGGCCATCGCCGCGGTGGTCGTGCCCCGCCGCCACACCAACCCGAGGATGAACGGGACGACCAGGCACGCGAGCAGCAGATCGAACGCGAGGGTCAGCAGGATGCCCGTCTGCTTGACGTAGATCGCCAGCGCGATCGAGAACACCGTCATCGGAACCATCGCGATGCGGGTGGCGCGCAACAATGGATCGCGCTGACCGGGGACGTGGACACGGCGGATCCCGCCGAGGTTGCGCACGCAGACGTTCGAGATCGCCAGGATCGCCCCGTTGGCGGTGCTCATCGACGCGCCGACGAGCCCACACAACACGATCACGGTCAGCACCGTCGGGGCGTACTCGCCGAGCAACACGAAAAGCACTGGGCCGTCGAGATCTTCGGGCAGGAACGTTTTGGCGGCCAACACCACCAGACCGAACGGCACGCAGATCGCGACCGTACCCGTCGCCGCGACGAAACACGCACGGCGCGCGCTCGCCGGTGACTTCGCGGCGAACACCCGCTGCATGAAGTCGATCGCGACGATGTCGCCGATGCCGAGGGCGATCAGCGTTGCCCAGTTGATCACCGCACCCTGCGCCGGGTCCGACAACTGTCCGAGGGCCAACGGGCCTGTGCCCTCGGCGATCTCGAAGGTGTGCGTCGAGGCCATCCACACCAGCATGCCGACGGCGCCGATCAGGATCAGCGACATCTGGATGATCGCGGTGTAGGCGTCGGCGATCAGCCCGCCGGTACCGGTGTAGGCCACCGCGATTCCGGCGATCAGCACGACGCCCAGCCAGTACGGCATGCCGAGGAAGTAGTTGAACAGGAAGCCACCCGCGACCAGGTTGCCCGCCACCAACATGCAGAACCCGACGGCCAGCAACGCGGACGCGCCGACCTCGACCGACCGGCCGAATCTGAGCCGGTAGTAGTCGGGAAACGACGTCAACCCCATGCGGTTCATCGGTTTGGCGAAGAACACACCGGTGATGGTCAGGCACAGGGCCAGCCCGAGCGGCAGGCTCGCACCGGCCCAGAAGCCGAACTCGTAGGCCAGGTCGGTGTTGCCGAGCGTGGCGTTGGTGTCGACGGCCGAACCCATCAACGCCCCGCCGATCAGCCAGTAGGGCAACATGCGGCCGCCGACAAGGAAGTTCGCGCTGTCACCCTCGATGCGTTTGGACACGTAGAAACCGACGGCGACGACGACCACGATGCTGACGGCCACACCGAGAAGAATCATGTGGAGCTCCTATGCGCGATGGAGTCTCCCGGGCTTTTGTCCCGCCGTGGAACGTCCGCTGCGCCGCGGCCGCCTGCGTCTCTCGGACCAGCCCGCACACCGTGTGCGCGGCGGAACCCTAGACGCGCCTCACAGGTCAACGTGAGTCGCCGACAAGCGAAACCCCCGGCTGTTACGTCCGACCGCGCGCCTCGTTACGGCTTTGTTGCGATTCGGGTGGCGCATCGCGGCGGGTCGGAAAAGAATGAGCGGCAGGAGCCCATCGGCTTCCCGGACGAGGTGTGCCGTACCCGGTCAGCGACAAGACGGCGCGTGAGGAGCACCTTATGACCGACGAGAATAAGCCCCTCAACGCCGAAGGCGCCTGGGCGCAACAGGCCGAGGCCCGGCTCTCCGACCGTCGCGAACGCGAGGAGATCGAACGCAGCCTGACCTTCGGCCTCGAGGCCGCCCCGACCATCAACGACCGCCGTATCTCGACGTTCGTGCGCGGCGAGTTGCCGCACTTCGCCGGCGAGCGTGGCACCTTCCTCAAGTGTCCGTTCGTCGAGGACGTGAACCAGGTCGACGACGCCGAGGTCGCGATCTTCGGCGTTCCCCTCGACGCCGGCGCCACCTACCGTCCGGGCACCCGCTTCGGCCCGCAGGGAATTCGACGCTCCACCAACCTCTTCGGCACCTACAACTACGAGTCGGGTGTCGACCTTCGCGAACAGCTCAACATGGTCGACATCGGCGACGTGTTCACGATCCCCGGGAATCTGGAGAAATCCTTCGACCAGATCAGCCAGGCCATGGCGCACGTGGTGAGCAAGGGCGTCATGCCGGTCGTGCTGGGCGGCGACCATTCCATCGGCTTCCCCACCATCCGCGGAATGGCCCCGTATCTGGACGGCAACGTCGGGATCATCCACTTCGACCGCCACGTCGACACGCAGGAGACCGACCTCGACGAGCGCATGCGCACCACGCCGTGGTTCCACGCGACCAACATCAAGAACGCGCCGGCCACCAACCTCGTGCAGATCGGCATCGGCGGGTGGCAGGCCCCACGCGCCGGCGTGAAGGTCGGGCGCGAACGTCAGTCGACCGTGATCACCGTCGGCGACGTCGAACGGGTCGGCATCGAGAAGATCGCGGAGATGGCGCTCGAGGTCGCGTGGAAGGACGCCAAGGCGGTGTACCTGTCCTTCGACATCGATGTGATCGACGCCGGATTCGTCCCGGGCACGGGTTGGCCGGAGCCCGGCGGCCTGTTGCCGCGCGAGGCGCTGAACCTGGTCAAGATGGTCTCCGAACCGGGCCTGGCCGGCATCGAGGTTGTCGAGTGTTCGCCGCCGTACGACTGGGCCGAGCAGACCGCGCTGATGAGCTCGCGGGTGATCCTCGACAGCCTCGCCGCACAGGTGCGGTCCGGGAAGCTGGGCAACAAGGCGGCGGCGCTGCCCCGGCCGGCCTGGGGCCCGTAGCGGCCGACGCGAGACGCGATTTGTGTGCGTTGTAGAGCGCTGAGCGCAACAGAACGCACACAAATCGCGGCGAAAGTAGTCTGGGCCGTATGCGGATTGCCCTCGCGCAGATCCTCAGCGGGACCGACCCGTCGGCGAACCTCGGGCTGGTCGAGGACTACACCCGCCGCGCCGCCGGCGCAGGCGCGCGGATGGTGTTGTTCCCCGAGGCCACGATGTGCCGGTTCGGGGTGCCGCTCGCGCCGGTCGCCGAACCGCTCGACGGGCCGTGGGCCTCGGGCGTGCGGGCCATCGCCGAGCGCGCGGGCATCGTCGTCGTCGCCGGCATGTTCGTACCGTCGGGCGACGGACGCGTGGTCAACACGCTGATCGCCGCCGGCGCCGGTGTCGACGCGCACTACGAGAAGATCCACCTCTACGACGCATTCGGGTTCACGGAGTCCAAGACCGTGGCGCCGGGACACGAACCCGTGCTGATCGACGTCGACGGTGGCTCGGGACCAGTGTCTGTCGGCCTGACGCTGTGCTACGACGTGCGCTTTCCCGAGTTGTACGTCGAGTTGGCCGAACGCGGGGCCGAGTTGATCACCGTGCACGCGTCGTGGGGCAGCGGGCCGGGCAAGCTCGACCAGTGGACGCTGCTGGCGCGGGCCCGCGCCATCGACACGACAGGCTTCGTCGCCGCGGTCGACCAGGGCTGCCCCGACCCCGACATCGCGGCGCTGGGCCCGACCGGTGTGGGAGGCAGCCTGGTGGCGTCCCCGACCGGCGAGGTGCTGGCCAGCGCGGGCGACGACCCGCAGTTGCTGGTGACCGACATCGACCTGAATGCCGGGCGCAAGGCACGCGAGACAATCGCGGTGCTGCGCAACCGCGCGGACTTTGCTCGCCGCGGTAAGGCAGAATCGCGGTCGTGACCGACCCATGGGCCCGCCCGAACCAGCCGTCGACGCAACAGGGCCAGGTCCCCCCGACTCAGCCCGCCCAGGTGCCCACACCGGACCACGGCCAGGCTCCCCCGGCTGACCAGGGGCTCCCCCCGCAGGGGCCACCACCTGGGCAGACCCCGCCGCCCGGGCCCCAGGGACCGCAGGGGCCCAAGGAGCCACCGCGCTCCGAATCCAAGCTCAGGGGCCTGCTGCGTGATCCGCTGTCGATCGTGCTGGTGGTCGTCATCGTGGTGGCGCTGGTGCTGGCCGGTTTGCTGGCCGGAGAACTGTATGCCCGCCACCGCGCGAACACGGTGGTCGCCGGTGTCACGTCATGCGTCGTCGAAGACGAGGCGAGCGCATCGTTCGGCGTCATGCCGCCGTTCCTGATCCAGCACATGACCGGCCACTACACGAACATTCACATCGAGACGGCCGGGAACCAGATCCGCGACGCCAAGGGCATGAAGGTCGAGCTGTCCATCCAAGACGTCCGCCTCGAGGACACGCCCACCTCGGGCGGCACGGTCGGCTCCCTCGTCGCGGACATCGACTGGTCCTCCGACGGCATCCGTCGGACCATCTCCGACTCCATCCCGATCATCGGCGCGTTCGTCACCGGCGTCTCGACCAACCCGTCCGACGGCACGATCGAACTGGAGGGCGCGCTGGGCGGCATCAAGGCGCGGCCGACGGTCGCCGACGGCGGCATCTCGTTGGAGGTGATCTCGCTGACCGGGCTCGGCTTCACGCTGCCGCGTGAGACCGTGCAACCGGCGCTGGACGCGTTCACCTCCGAGCTGACGAAGAACTACCCGATGGGCATCAAGGCCGACTCGGTGAAGGTCACCGACGAGGGTGTCGAGAGCCGGTTCTCGACGCGTAACGCCGACATTCCGAAGGGCCAGCAGGACCCCTGCTTCGCGGCACTGTGACCGTCACTCGCTGACGCCGCCCCACCGGAAACTGTTGACGTACTTGCCCATATCCATCGCCAGTTGCAGGTTGGCGCCGGAGGGATGGCCGGTACCGAAGTCAGGGCTGAACGCACGGTACGGGCCGATCGCCGATGCCACCAGCGCGTAGTCGTTCTTGACGGCGACCATCACGATCAGCCGGAGCCGGGTGAAGCTGCCGCTGGCGTCCTGTGGATAGTCGTCGGCGACGACGCCGTAGCCGGGCTCGTAGCCGACCATCGCGTTGGGAATCTCGTATTCCGTTGTGGCGTCGGGGTAGTACTCGTCGATCAGGTCCTCGGCGATCTGCTTGGCCGTCCGGTTGTCGGCTGGCAGGCCGAACAACTCGAGCGTGCCGGTGTCCCCGCCGGTGAACTCCAGCTCGACGCCGTCGGGGTTCAGCGTCGCCTCATACGCGCTGCCCGGGCCCGGGTACTGCACGGAGAACGCGCCGTCGGCGGCGTAGAAGCGTGGATTCGACTCGATGGGTTCGCCGATCGGTGGCCGTCCGCAGTCCGGTGGGCACACGATCTTCGGTATGTCCGGTGTGCTCAGCACGGCCGCCACGACACCGGCCGCGGCCACGATGACGGCGCCGACGCCGAGCGTGGCCAACACCCGGGCGCGCCCGTCTCGGCCCGTCCGCGGTTCCGCTGCTCCCCCCGCCGAATCCTGTACGACGCGCAGCGCAGCCATTGCCACCGCCGCGACGGCGGCGTGCACGGCCAGCTGTACGACATGCGGGACGGGGGCGTACTCGGCGACGCCGGTGATCGCGTAAAGCAGCAGTGTCACAACCACACTCGCCGCGACTGCTCGACGTCTGCCCGCCCACAGCGCGATCCCGACGAGCCCGCCGAGCGCGAGCGCCGTCAGCGGCAGGATGAGGCCCTGGATGCCTGCCTGCACCATGAGCGCGCTGACCCAGAGGTCTTCGGCCCTGACGCCCGTCACGAACTGCGGGGCCAGCCTCACCAGGGTCGCCGCGGTCGTGAAAACGACGGCGCTCAACGCACCGATCGCATAGCCGTCCAGCGCGGTGTGGGCCGCCGGCCGCCGTATACGCAGCAGTGTCGGTGGAATCAGCATCAGCAGTGCGCCGCCGACCGGTATCACGGTGCCGATCAACAACTTCTCGCGGTCGAACTCGCCACCGCTGAGAGCAACGTCGTGTGCCTCGGCGACGATTCTGCCAGTGGCCAACGCCCACCCGAAACCGAGGAGCGCGGCGAGCAGGGCGGCCCTCACCAACGGCCGAGCACCGCCGGTGCCCGCCTGGCGGGGATAGAACGCGAACACCAATGTCACGCCGACCGAGGCGAGCGCGATCAGCGGCGCCTGCCACCGCAGCGCCGCCAGGACGACGAGCAGCGCGGTATACCCCACGAGCGCCAGCCCGAGCGTCGTTTGCGACGAGGCCGTAAGGTTCGGGAAAAGGATGCCCGTCAACGGGTTTCGCCACCGATACCGGCGACGTGGTGGCGCTTCGGTCAACGCGCCGACTTCTGAAGGTCGAGAAGGTTGCGGGCGAGGTTCTCGGTGTTCGGAGTACCGAGGCCCGTCACCAGGTCGTAGCCCGGCATCGCCAGGTCGACGGCGTTGCCACCCTTGCCCACATCGCGGAAGCCGGGCAGTCGCGACCCCGAAGCCATCTGGTACAGCAGGGGATTCAGGTTGCCCACCGGCCGTCCGCCGTTGGCCACCAGGTACTGGTTCATCAGTACCGTGAGCGCCGCCCAGATCGGGGCCGACTGCGACGTGCCGCCACCGACCACCTCGCGTTGGCCGAAGATGAACCGCACACCGGTGAACGGATCGGCGACCGCGGCGACGTCGGGAAGCAGACGGCGGCCCTCGGTGTCGCGCTCGACACTCAGGTTCCGCTGCCACGCCGGCCGCTCGAACAGTTTCGACACCCCACCGCTACTGCCCTGCGACAGCGGGGAATCCACCCATGCGTGCTCGCCCAACCACTGCCCGCGCGTGCCCGTCGACAGCGTGGTGCCGCCGACGGACGTCATCGTCGGCAGCGAGGCGACCGCGTCGACACCGATGTCATCCGGCCCAGGCGGGGCCGACCATCGTTCGCCGCCTTTGCATTCCAGACCGGCAGTGTCTCCGCTGGCGTCGAACGCCGTCGTACCGCGCCGCTGCGCGGCCATCAGTGCGGCTTCGACCGGCGCCAGATCGGCTGCGGTGGCGAACGCCTCGCATCCCCACCCGATCGACAGGCTCCACACCGCCCCCGGGTAGTCGCGATCGACCTGCTCGAACAGCTTCCCGAGCTTTTCGTACGTGCCGTCGCCCTCCACGGTCGGCCTGGCGTTGACCACGACGAGTCGGGCATCGGGCGCAATCGCATGCGCCACTTGCAGATCCATCGCCGTCTCACCGTGCACTTCGGACGGCTTGCCGCCGACGATCTCCGGGGTGAACCGCGGTAGACCCGACGTGTCGGCGAACAGGTCGAGGTCCGCTTGCTCGACGCTGTCGAACGCGAAGATGACGATTGTCGCGCCCTTACCGGTGAAGCCGGCGTCGGACAATGGATTTGCGTTGTACGCCGACAGCAGCCCGTCGGGTGCCAGCCCGCCCTTGGGCACGTCGAGCGGAACGACGTCGGGCCTCTTCATGCGGTACGGGGTGTAGCTCATGATCCGGCCGACGGCGGTGACGTCGTCACGCAGTTGCGGCGGTATCGACGGTTGCTCCGCCGATGCGTAGAACTCTTCACCCTTCGGGGACCGGTAGTCGCGCACTGGAACCGAGAATGCGCGCGCGAGATCCCCTGCGCCGCCCTCGACGATCGCCCATCCGTCACCCGGCCGCCAGCGCACCCACAAATTGCGCGCGTCGGCCCAGCCCATCAGGGCAGCGGGACGATCGGGACCATCGAGCGTGACTGTGACTTGGGCGTCCGCCGAACGTGACGGCCCCAAATCGGTCGAGCTCGAAAGCAGGGCCGCGTACGGCCCGGGAATCACCGCCGGGGTGCGCGATGCACACGCACCCGTCGCTGCGATCAGCAGCGCGGCGGTGACTAGGGCCGGGGCCCGGCCTTTACTGGCCGTGAGGACCGCGGTGTCGACCGGGCGTCGGTCCCGGAGCCGGCGGCGCATGGACCGTCGGCGAGAACGGGTTCGGCTCATCGGGATTGATGCGCGGCGCCTTCTCCGTCGGAGTGGCGGGAGGCGGCGCTGTTGTGGTTGTGGTGGTCGTCGTCGTTGTGGTCGACGTCTCCGGCGCCTTCTCTTCTTCCTTGGCGCAGCCGGCGGTGAAGACGCCCGTAGCGAGCACCGCAGTGAGTCCTGCCCCAGCGAGTGTTCGACGAAGCAAACCAGTGTGGGTCATCATGATCAGATCCTATCCACGGTTTCCCGTGCGCAGATGCGTATGGTTTTACCTGTCGGGGGCGTCCGCAATCATACGGCAAATTTCGGCAAACCGCGTAAATTACTGTCCGCGGTCGAATTTCGGCCAGCCGTCCAGCACCGCCCTGGTCCCCGACAGCCCCAAGCGCGTGGCGCCGGCGTCCAGCATCGCGATCGCATCTGTCGCGGTTCGGATCCCGCCACTGGCCTTGACCTGCGGTCCGACCGTCGCCATCAATTCCACGGCACGCACCGAAGCACCGCCCGCGGGGTGAAATCCCGTGGAGGTCTTGACGAAATCGGCGCCGGCATCCGCGGCGGCCTGGCATGCCGCCAGCAACGTCTGCTCGTCCCCCAGTTGCAGTAACGCGGCCGATTCGACAATCACTTTGAGGGTCATGCTGGCGCCGATCGCGGCACGCACCGCCTCGACGTCGGCCCGCACCGCGGCGAAGTCACCGTGGAATGCGGCGCCCACATCGATCACCATGTCGATCTCGCCGGCGCCGTCTTCGACTGCGCGACGGGCCTCCTCGGCCTTGATGGCCGAAAGGTGTTTACCGGACGGGAATCCGACCACCGCGCACACCAATTGCGACGCCGAACCGGACCGCTTGGCGATCGAGACCATCGACGGCGATACGCAGACGGCGTAGACCCCGAGCGCCGTGGCCTCCGCAGCGAGCGCGGCGATGTCGTCTTCGGTCGCTTCGGGTTTGAGCAGTGTGTGGTCGACCAGTCGGGCGACCTCGTCGCGTCGATATCCGCCTGCCATCAGAACGGTTCTTCGGTCCCGCCGGGGTTGCAGCCGGTTTCGACCATCTGGTCGTAGGGGACCTCGGGGCGCCACGGCTCCAGGTTCCAGCTGGTCTTGCCGGGCTGGTAGTGCTCGGCGAATTCCCAGTGGCAGATGAATTGCGGCTTCATTCCCGGGATGTCCGCATCGGGCGAAAGCGCCAGCACCTCGGCCCACGCCTGTTCGCCCGCAGCGGAAGTCGCCAATCCGGAGGCTTGGCGGCCCGCCGGTGTCGGATACACCCGTAGAGAGGACAGGTCGCCCCATTTGGCCCACTCGACGTGGTCGACGAACGGCGGGGCGGGAAGCGTCGGATTCGCGGGGCCGGCCGAAACCGCCGGGGCCGTCAGCGCAGGCGCGAACACGCCAGCCGCCAGGACGGCGACCGCTAGAAAACGTCGCACTACCGGGACTTCCCCTGGACCTCGAGCAGCTTGGGACGGACGTCGACCAGATAGACGCCGGACGCGACCGCGGCGATGGCGGGGCCCATGACGGAACCGAGGACGAGCGCGAGCAACCCGGCGACGCCGAGGATCACCAGCCAGACCGGCTTGGTCAGCTTGTCTGCGGCCGGGTAGGCGTCCTGCCGCTGCATCGCCGCGTGGACGAACGCGTAGACCGTCGTGACGAGCACGGCGATCTGCAAGAAGAAGAGGACGTAACCCACCAAGCCTTGGAGCTGCACGCATCAAGACTAAGCGGGTTACGTCCCCTCGGTCGACTTTGGGCCATCAGACCCGCTGTCGAGTCTTACTTCTGGGTGACCTTCTTGGCCGCCGCCTTCTTGGCCGGGGCCTTCTTGGCCGGGGCCTTCTTGGCCGGAGCCTTGGCCGGGGCCTTCTTGGCGGTGTTCTTCACCGGCGCGGCGCCCTTCTCGGCCTTCTTCGGCAGCTCGACGCCCACCAGCTTGGCGGCGCGCTCACCGACGGCACGGGTCTGCGCGGCCACGTTGCCCAGGGCTTCCTGGGTCAGCTCGACGGCCTGGTCGGTGTACCCCTCGACGCGGCCGGCGGCCTCGCTGATGCCCGGCTGGCTGCGCAGCCGCTCGAGAGCGGCCTCGCCGCGCTCGACGAGCTTGTTGTAGGTGGTCTGCGCGGCCTCGGCGTAGGTCTCGGCGAACTTGCGCAGCTCGTCGGAGCTCAGCCGCTCGCGGAGCTCGCCGAACTGCGTCGGCAGGTCCTCCTGGAGCCGGTCGATGCGCGCACGGGTCTCCTCGACGCGGCTGCGCGAGTCGGTGCGGGCGTCATCCGCGCGCTCACGAAGGGTCGCGACGATCTCGTTGACCCGCTCGAGGGCGAGGTCCGCCACGCCGACGGCGGCAAGCAGCGGCGCCTTCAGGTCGTCAACGGTGGGCTGGTTCTTGGCGGGGGTGTTCTTGGCCATGGTGTTCCTTTCTCAA
>NZ_LZJE01000176.1:0-33169 GCF_001666865.1 Mycobacterium sp. E136 | reverse complement strand
GCCGCGACTGATCGCCCCCGGCAAAAGCCGCGAGGTCCACCACGACGCCAAACACAACCCGGCCCACGGGCCGCCAGCGCCGGATCTGTCACCGCTAGATGCCATGCGCCACAAGATGCGTCAACCCGAGAACGCGAAAGCCTATAAACGCCGCTCAGCCACCGTCGAACCAGTCATCGGACATCTCAAAGACCAAATCGGCTTACGCCGCTTCGCCCGCCGAGGACTCCAAGCCGTCACCGCCGAACTGCACCTGGCCGCCGCCGTACTCAACCTCACCCGCCTGCACCACAAAGCCCTCGCCCTGGGGTGAACACCCCGATACCCCGACACAGCACTCACCACTCACCAGACCCACCGGTCACCACTCACAAAGCGCAACAGCCACCTGCTGCGTGGGATCAACCCGTCAAGCAGGCGAACGCTCAGGCGAACGCCTCGTGCCGGTTGTCGTCTCCTCGGCGTCCGCCTTCGTGCCTCAGGCGAACGCCTCGTCGATGATTTCCTGCTGCTCCACCGCGTGCACCTTCGACGAACCCGACGACGGCGCCGACATCGCCCGCCGCGAGATCCGCGTGATGCCCGTCAGCTTCTCGGGCAGCACCTCGGGAAGCGTCAGACCGAACGTCGGCCATGCGCCCTGGTTCGCCGGCTCCTCCTGCACCCAGAAGTACTGCTCGACGTTCGGGTACCGGTCGAGCGTCTCGGCCAGCCGCCGGCGCGGCAGCGGGGCGAGCTGCTCGACGCGCACGATCGCCACGTCGTCGCGCTGATCCTTCTTCTTGCGTGCGGCCAGCTCGTAGTAGAGCTTGCCGCTGCAGAGCAGCATCCGCTTGGCCTGATTGCGATCGCCGTCGCCGTCGGTGTACGTCGGCTCCTCGATCACCGACCGGAACTTCTGCTCGGTGAAGTCGCGAATGTCGCTGACGGCGGCCTTGTTCCGCAGCATCGACTTCGGCGTGAACACGATCAGCGGCCGGTGGATGCCGTCCAGGGCGTGGCGCCGCAGCAGGTGGAAGTAATTCGCAGGCGTCGACGGCATCGCGATCGTCATCGACCCCTCCGCCCACAGCAGCAGGAAGCGCTCGATGCGACCCGACGTGTGGTCCGGGCCCTGGCCCTCGTGTCCGTGCGGCAGCAGCAGCACGACGTCCGAGCGCTGGCCCCACTTCGCCTCACCCGAGCTGATGAACTCGTCGATGATCGACTGCGCACCGTTGATGAAGTCGCCGAACTGCGCCTCCCACAACACCATTGCGTCGGGGTTGCCCACCGAGTAGCCGTACTCGAAGCCGACCGCCGCGAATTCGGACAGCGGCGAGTCGTACACCATGAACCTGCCGCCGGTCGGGTTGCCGTCCTTGTCGACGGTCAGCAGATCGAGCGGGGTGAACTCCTGGCCCGTCTTGCGGTCGATGATCACCGAGTGCCGCTGGGTGAACGTGCCGCGGCGGGTGTCCTGACCCGACAGCCGCACGGTCTTGCCCTCGGCGATCAGCGTGCCGAGCGCGAGCAGCTCTGCGAACGCCCAGTCCACCTTGCCCTCGTAGGCCATCTCGCGGCGCTTCTCCAGCACCGGCTTGACGCGCGGATGCACGTTGAAGCCTTCGGGCAGCGCCAGATGCGCATCGCCGATGCGCGCCAGCAGCGACTTGTCCACCGCGGTGTTCATCCCCGCGGGCACCATCTGGTCGGCCTCCACCGAGGCGCTCGGTTCGATCTCGTGCTTCTCGAGTTCGCGCACCTCGTTGAAGACGCGTTCCAGCTGGCCTTGGTAATCGCGCAGCGCGTCCTCGGCCTCTTTCATCGAGATGTCGCCGCGGCCGATCAACGCTTCGGTGTAGCTCTTGCGCACACCGCGTTTGACGTCGATCGCGTCGTACATCGACGGCTGCGTCATCGACGGGTCGTCGCCCTCGTTGTGCCCGCGGCGGCGGTAGCACAGCATGTCGATGACGACGTCCTTTTTGAACTTCTGCCGGAAGTCGACCGCGAGCCGGGCCACCCACGCCGCGGCCTCGGGGTCGTCGCCGTTGACGTGGAAGATCGGCGCCCCGATCATCTTCGCGACGTCGGTGCAGTACTCCGAGGACTTGGCGTCGTCGGGTGATGTGGTGAAACCGATCTGGTTGTTGACGATGATGTGGATCGTCCCGCCGGTGCGGTATCCGCGCAGCAGCGCCAGGTTCAGCGTCTCGGCGACCACGCCCTGACCGGCGAACGCGGCGTCGCCGTGCAGCATCAGCGGCACGACGCTGAACGCGCCCGCCCCCTCACCGTCGCCGTCGCCCTTGTAGATCATGTCCTGCTTGGCGCGCACCAGTCCCTCGAGGACCGGGTCGACGGCCTCGAGGTGTGACGGGTTCGCGACCAGCGACACGTCGATGTCGTTGTCGCCGAACATCTGAATGAATCGACCCGTCGCGCCCAGGTGGTACTTCACGTCGCCGGAACCGTGTGCCTGCGACGGGTTCAGGTTCCCCTCGAACTCCGAGAAGATCTGCGAGTAGGGCTTGCCGACGATGTTGGCCAGCACGTTGAGCCGACCGCGGTGCGGCATCGCGATCACGACCTCGTCGAGCGCGTGCTCGGCGCACTGGTCGATCACCGCGTCCATGGTCGGGATGACGGTCTCGGCACCTTCCAGTGAGAACCGTTTCTGGCCAACGTATTTCGTCTGCAGGAACGTCTCGAACGCCTCGGCCGCGTTGAGCTTGCTCAGGATGTACTTCTGCTCGGCGACGGTCGGCTTCTCGTGCTTCTTCTCGATGCGGTCCTGCAGCCACTGCTGCTGTTCGGGCTCGAGGATGTGGGTGTACTCGACGCCGATGTGGCGGCAGTACGAGTCGCGCAGCAGGCCGAGCACGTCGCGCAGCTTCTTCTGCTGTGCACCGGCGAACCCGTTGACCTTGAACTCGCGGTCCAGGTCCCACAGCGTCAGCCCGTGGGTGAGCACGTCGAGGTCGGGGTGGCTGCGGAACCGGTTCTTGTCCAACCGCAACGGGTCGATGTCGGCCATCAGGTGGCCGCGGTTGCGATACGCGGCGATCAACTCGATGACGCGAGCGTTCTTGTCCTCGATCGAGTCCGGGTTGTCGGTGCGCCACCGCACCGGCTCGTAGGGAATGCCGAGCTCGCGGAAGATCTCGTCGAAGAAATCGTCGTCGAGCAGCAGTTGGTGGACGGTGCGCAGGAAGTCGCCCGACTCCGCACCCTGGATGATGCGGTGGTCGTAGGTCGACGTCAGCGTGACCAGCTTGCCGACACCCAGTTCGGCGATGCGCTCCTCGCTCGCGCCCTGGAACTCGGCCGGGTACTCCATCGCGCCAACGCCGATGATCGCGCCCTGCCCGCGCATCAGCCGCGGCACGGAGTGCACGGTGCCGATGGTGCCGGGATTGGTCAACGAAATCGTCACTCCGCCAAAGTCTTCGGCGGTCAGCTTGCCGTTGCGGGCACGGCGGACGATGTCCTCGTAGGCGGCGATGAACTGGCCGAACGACAGGTTCTCTGAGCCCTTGATGCCTGCCACCACGAGCTGGCGGCTGCCGCCCTTGCCCTGCAGGTCGATCGCGAGCCCGAGGTTGACGTGTTCGGGCGTCACCGCATTCGGCTTGCCGTCGATCTCGGCGAAGTGGCGGTTCATGTTCGGGAACTGCTTGACCGCCTGCACGACCGCGTACCCGATGAGGTGGGTGAACGAGATCTTCCCGCCGCGGGTCCGCTTGAGGTGGTTGTTGATGACGATCCGGTTGTCGATCATCAATTTGGCCGGGATGGCGCGCACGCTGGTCGCGGTCGGCACGTCCAGCGACGCCGACATGTTCTTGACGACGGCCGCCGCGGCGCCCCGCAGCACCTGGGTCTCCTCGCCGCCGGAATCCTTGTCGTCGGAGCCCTTGTCCTTGGCCGCCGACTCCTTGGCCGATTCCTTGGGAGCCGACTCCTTCGGCTTGGCCGCGGGCGTCTTAGTCGGCGCCGACGATTTCGGTGCGCTCTCGTCCGCGTCCTTGGCCTTGGTTTCCGAGGTCTTGGTTTCCGACTTCTCCTGCGCGGGCCGGGCGGCGCCGTTGCTGTCCGACTGCTTGGGCGCCGGCGCGGGCGCGGGCTCCGGCGGGCTCACCGGCCCGGCGGAACGTTGGCCGTTGCCCTGAGTCTGACTCTCGGTGGTCGGCTCAGGGGAGTAGTCGACGAGGAATTCGTGCCAACTGGGATCTACCGACGAGGGATCCTCGCGGAACTTGCGATACATCTCCTCGACCAACCACTCGTTCTGTCCGAATGGTGAAGGTGAGCTCACGGTAGCTACTCGCCTCGATTCTTCGCTTCGCGCGAGCGCATCTCAACGCTCGCCAGGTTCTCTACGGTTACCCCGCATTCCGCCGCCTAAAGGCTAGCGCCGAAGCAACGGCCAGACCACGACAACGGCTTTATGGTCGTCGCGGTCGTCGCGGTGCATTCAGTCGCGCGGCGCCGGCAGCACGTGCAGTGTCGCCGGCCATCGCGGTGGCGCGGTGCCGAACGCCTTGTGTGCGTTGGCCACGATGCGCTTGCCCATCAGGCGATTTCCTACGCCGCCGACGACGGCCCCGATGCCGACGGGCAGCAGCTTGCCGAACGCGATCGCCCCGCGCTTGAGTGTGTAGCGCTTGACGAAGTACTTCAGCAGGCGTGAGTTCAGTTGTGACACCGCGGGCAGCGGCAGCGTCGCCGCGCCGTCGGCGATCCAGGCGCCCTTGGTCCGGCCCGGGCCGATCAGGTCGGCGATCGCGTGCTTGCTGTCCTCACCGACGAGCACCGACAACACCAGCGCGCGTCGCCGCTCCCGGTGTTCGGCCGGGATACCGTGCACCTCGGCGACGGCCAGCACGTACACGGACGTCGCTTCGAGGAACACCACGGTCTCGCCCGCGACCGCCGACGCGGCGGCCAACGTCCCGAGTCCCGGGAACGCCGCGGCCGATCCGACGGCCGCGCCGCTGGCCATCACCGCGCCGAGGTAGTGCTTCTCGAGCCTGGAGATGATCTCCGCGGGTGACGCATCCGGGCTTTGCTTGCGCAGGCGGTCCACGTAGGCCTTGACCGCTGGGCCCTGGACGCGCGCGCCTCTCTCGATGATCTGCGACAGCACCTTGGCGGCAACGCTGGGATCGTCGGCGGAGCCGTCGTTGACCGCCGGTAACTGGCTCTTGGCCTTCGACCGGGCACTCATATGGGCCTCCTGTCCGAACGACTCGTTCCAGGCTATCGCTTAGTACAACGAACGGTGGCCACCCGGTGTGCCCGGCCGTGATCGCGCTCACTGTCTGCGGGAGTGGGAAGAAATTAATGAGAAGCGACGCTGATCGTTCTCATGGCACCATCACCGGCTGTGGATCTGACGACTGCCCCGACTCCCCTCCAGGAGGGCAAGACTCCCAGCCGGATCCGGATGATCGTCGTGCTGGGCGTCATGGTCGCGCTCGGTCCATTGACCATCGACATGTATCTGCCCGCGCTGCCGAGGATCGGCGAGGAACTCGGGGTGTCGTCGTCGGTCGCGCAGCTGACACTGACCGGGACGCTCCTCGGTCTGGCGCTGGGCCAGCTGGTCGTGGGCCCGCTCTCGGACTCGCTGGGCCGCCGCCGGCCGCTGATGGCCGGAATCGTGCTGCACATGCTCGCCTCGGTGGCGTGCCTGTTCGCGCCCAACATCGAGGTGCTCGGTGTGGCCCGCGGCCTGCAGGGGATGGGCGCCGCCGCCGGCATGGTGGTGGCGATCGCCGTCGTCGGCGATCTGTTCACCGATTCCGTCGCGGCCACGGTCATGTCGCGGCTGATGCTGGTGCTCGGCGTCGCGCCCGTGCTGGCGCCGTCGCTGGGCGCCGCGGTCCTGCTGAAGGCTTCATGGCACTGGGTGTTCGCCGCGCTGGTGTTGATCGCCGGCGTGTTGCTGCTGGTGGCGGCGACGGCGCTGCCCGAGACGCTGCCCGTCGCCCATCGCCGGCCGCTGAAGGTGCGCGGCATCGCGGCGACCTACGTCGAGTTGCTGCGCGACGCGCGCTTCGTGGTGCTGGTCCTGGTCGCCGCCCTCGGCATGTCCGGGCTGTTCGCCTACATCTCCGCCGCGCCATTCGTGCTGCAGGGTCGCTACGGGCTCGATCAGCAGGCCTTCGCGCTCGTCTTCGGTGCCGGTGCGATCGCGCTGATCGGCGCCACGCAGTGCAACGTCCTGCTGCTGCGCCGCTACACGCCGCAGGCCATCGTGTTGTGGGCGTTGACGGTGGCTTCGCTCGGCGGTGCAGTCTTCGTCGGGATCGCACTCGCGGACATCGGCGGTTTGGTCGGGTTCGTCATCCCGGTGTGGGTGGTGCTGGCGGCGATGGGTCTGGTCATCCCGAACGCGCCCGCGGTGGCCTTGACGCGGCATCCCGACGCCGCGGGTACGGCGGCCGCTCTGCTGGGCGCCGCACAGTTCGGGCTCGGCGCCGCGATCGCCCCACTCGTCGGGGCCCTCGGCAACAACGAGTTCGCTCTGGCCGCGGTGATGACGGTGGGTATGGTGATCGCGTTGCTCGCGCTCATGGCCGTCGGCGTGTCGGCGGCCGAACGCGCGGGTGACTCCGATTACGACGTCAGCGACGACGTCGTGCCCGAACCCGCCTGACGTCCGGCAGCGCGTGGTCCCGCCTCCAGGGACCGGCAACGCTCCGTAGCGTCGGCGGGATCGCCGAGTGCTAGTCGACCCAGGATGCTCTCAACCCTTTTCACCAGGCAGAACGCGTCATCGAACCCATGGCATGCGCTGTGGGCGATGATGGTCGGCTTCTTCATGATCCTGGTGGACGCGACCATCGTGGCGGTCGCCAATCCGTCGATCATGGCCAGGTTCGACGCCGGCTACGACGCCGTCCTGTGGGTCACCAGCGCCTACCTGCTCGCCTACGCGGTTCCGTTGCTGGTGGCGGGACGGCTCGGCGACCGGTTCGGGCCGAAGAACCTCTATCTGCTGGGCCTGACGGTGTTCACCGTCGCCTCCCTGTGGTGCGGGCTGTCGCACACGATCGGCATGCTGATCGCCGCGCGGGTCGTGCAGGGTGTGGGCGCGGCGCTGCTGACGCCGCAGACCCTCTCGACCGTCACCCGCATCTTCCCCGCCGACCGGCGCGGCGTGGCGATGAGCGTGTGGGGTGCGACGGCCGGGGTCGCGACGCTGGTGGGTCCGCTGGCCGGCGGGGTGCTGGTCGACGCGCTCGGGTGGCAGTGGATCTTCTTCGTCAACGTGCCGATCGGCGTGGTGGGCGTGGCGTTGGCGATGCGGTTGGTGCCCGAGCTGCCGCGCCAGCGCCAGCGACTCGACGTACCGGGGGTGCTGCTGTCGGGGGTCGGGCTGTTCCTGATCGTGTTCGCCCTGCAGGAGGGGCAGGCGCACCGGTGGACGCATTGGGTGTGGGGCCTGATGGCGCTCGGCACCGGGGTGGTGGCCGCGTTCTTGTTCTGGCAGTCGGCCAACCGCAACGACCCACTGCTGCCGCTCGAGATCTTCCGCGACCGCGACTTCTCGCTGTCGACGTTCGGCGTCGCGACGATCGGGTTCGTGGTGACGGGCATGATCGTGCCGGTCATGTTCTACGCGCAGGCGGTCTGTGGGCTCTCGCCGACGCGCTCGGCGCTGCTGACCGCCCCGATGGCGATCGCGACGGGTGTGCTCGCACCGATTGTCGGGCGGATCGTCGACCGGTGGCATCCCCGCCCGGTGGTCGGCTTCGGTTTCTCGGTGCTGGCGATCGCGATGACGTGGCTGTCACTGGACATGGCGCCCGACACCCCGATCTGGCGACTGGTGCTGCCACTGACCGCGACGGGCGTCGGGATGGCGTTCATCTGGTCGCCGCTGGCCGCGACCGCCACCCGCAACCTGCCCGCGCGGTTGGCCGGTGCGGGGTCGGGTGTCTACAACACCACCCGCCAGGTCGGCGCCGTGCTGGGCAGCGCCAGCATGGCCGCATTCATGACGTGGCAGGTCAACTCCGAAATGCCGCCGTGGGCGGGCGATTCGGCGCAGGGGGAGGCCGGCGCGACGCAGTTGCCGTCGTTCCTGCACACGCCGTTCGCGGCCGCCATGGCGCAGTCGCTGCTACTGCCCGCATTCGTCGCGCTGTTCGGTGTGATCGCCGCGGTGTTCCTGCTCGGCTACGCCCGGCGGCCGCTCGACGACGCGGCGCCCGAGGTCGCGCAGGACGACGACGAAACCTTCGACGATGACGACGATTACGTCGAGTACACGATCAGGTGGGATGACACCGGTGTCGCGTCGTGGGTCCCCGCCGAGCGGGAGGCGACGACCGCGCCGTTGGCCTCCCGTGACGAGCGGCCGACCGAGCAGTCCGACGAGTCGTGGCGCGCGATACTCGATCAGCTGCTCGCCGACGATCCGCCCGCGCTGCCTCCCCAACCCGTCGACGAGCCGAACGGCTTGACGCACAACGGTTTGCATGTGAACGACAAGCCGCGGACCTACCCGCGAGACGGTCGTCGTGAACGGACGGGCCGGGCTGAGCGGTCCAACGGGCGACATGCCCAGCGTGACGACCTCGACCGCTAGTCGAACAGCACCGCGGCGTTGAGGTAGCCGGACGGGTCGAACGCGGCCTTGACGGTCCGCATCGCCGCGATGTCGGCGTCGGTGCGCGACATCGGAAGGTAAGCCCGCTTGCGGGTGCCGACGCCGTGCTCGGAGCTGACGTTGCCGCCCATGCGCGCGATGAGGTCCATCATCGACTCGTACAGCGCGCATTCCACCTCGTTCTCGAGGGTGCAACGCACGAGGTTCAGGTGCAGGTTGCCCTCGCCGACGTGCCCGAACAGCACGGGGATCGCCTCGGGTGCATGGGCAGAGACGACGTCGACGGCTTCGGAGGCGAACGGCGAGATTGCCGGAAGCGGAAGCGAAACATCGAATTTCAGCGGCGGACCGTACACGCCGAGCACCTCGGCGACGGCTTCGCGCACCTGCCAGAGCCGCTGCTGTGCGGCCGTGTCGACGCCGACAGCGGGCTCGCCGGACAGATCCGTTCCCTCGATCGCGTCGGCCAGCCGCTCGGTCTGGTCGGTGTCGCCCGCCAGCTCGATGAGCAGCTGCCAGGCGCCGTCGACGGGTGCGGGCACGCCGGCGTGCTCGGCGGTCAACGCGCTGGCCCGCGCGTCGATCAACTCCAGCGCGGCGATGCCGTCCAGGTCGCGGAAGGCGCGACCGGCCGCCACCAGTGCGTCGAGGTCGGCGAACCCGCAGATCGCGGTCACGCGGTGCGCGGGCACGGGGTGCAGCCTCAGATCGAGCGCGGTGATGACGCCCAGAGTGCCTTCGGCGCCGACGAACAGGGACGCCAGGTCGTAGCCGGTGTTGTCCATTCGAACGCGGCTGTGCCGATGCACCACCGAACCGTCGGGCAGTGCGATGTCCAGCCCAAGCACCTGCTCGCCCATGTTGCCGTAGCGGACGGTGCGCAGTCCGCCGGCGTTCGTCGAGGCCATTCCGCCGACGGTCGCGGTGTCGCGTGCGGCCAGGTCGACGCCGAACACGAGGCCCGCCTCGTCGGCCGCCCTCTGCACCTCGGCCAGGGTCACGCCCGCGTCCACCGAGATTCGGCGTTCGGCGATGTCGACAGCACTGATGTTCCGTAACCGCTCGGTGGACAACAACACGTCGTCGTGCTCGGGAACCGCGCCGGCCACCAGCGATGTCCGGCCGCCCTGCACGGTGACAAAAGCGCCGGCGTCGCGGCAGGCCCGCAGCACCGCGCCGGCCTCGTCGGCAGATCCCGGCCGCACCAGGGCGCTGGCCCGGCCGCGGTAGCGCCCCGTGTGGTCGACGGCGCGCGCCGCAAGCACGTCGGGATCGGTGCTGACATAGGCGTTCCCGACGATCTCGGCCAGCCGTTCGGTCACGTTCATCACGTGGCGGCGCCCAGCGACAGGAACGCGCCCAACTCGATCAAGCGGTCGGGGGTGCCGGGTAGATACTCGGTGAGCGCCTCGGAGCGGACGATCACGCTGAGATACTTGGCGCGGCTGATCGCGACGTTGAGCCGATTCCGGTTGAGCAGAAACGATATTCCACGCGGCACATCGTCGATGGACGACGCCGTCATCGATACGAACACCACGGGCGCCTGCCTGCCCTGGAACTTGTCCACGGTGCCGACCGCGACGTCAGACAGTCCGGCCGCCTCGAGATACTCGCGCAGCAGCAGCACCTGAGCGTTGTACGGCGCGACGACGAGCACGTCGCTCTGCGCCAGCGGACGGGTGCCGGTTTCGTCGGTCCAGGCGCTGCCGAGCAGCATCCGCGTCGCCGCGACGATCGCCTCGGCCTCCTCGGGACTGCTCGTGGAATTGCCGTCGTGGGGGATGGGCACCACACGCACGCCCGGATCCTGGCCCTCGAGGCGCCGGGCCGCGGGGCCGTCCTTCGCCGGACCCAGCTTGCCCTCGTATGCCAGCCGGGAGACCGGCGCGCACACCGCGGGGTGCATCCGGTAGGACCGGTCGAGGAAATAGCCGAGTTCCCCGGGCAGCGTGCGGTTTTCCTGTACCAGCCAGCCCAGCGCCGATGCGTCGACCGGTTCGGGGTGGTGGCCCTGGCTGACTTGCGGCAGCTGCTGCGGATCGCCGAGCAGCATGAGGTTGTCGGCGGCCCTGGCCACGGCGATCGTGTTGGCCAGGCAGAACTGTCCCGCCTCCTCGATCACCAGCAGGTCGAGGCTGCGGGCCTCGACGCGGGTGTCGTTGGCGAAATCCCATGCAGTGCCGCCGATGACACACCCGGCGTGATCGGCGATGAACGCCGCGTACTCGTCCTTGTCGATCGCCTGACACCCGACGTCGTCGGGACAGTCCTTCTTGGCGATGCGCGCGGGATCCACCCCGGCGTTGATCAGGTCGCGAAAAAGGTTCTCCACCACCGCATGCGACTGTGCGACCACGCCGACACGCCACCGGTGGTCGTTGACCAGGCGGGCGATGATGCGGGCCGCGGTGTACGTCTTGCCGGTCCCGGGCGGGCCGTGCACCGCGAGATACGACGAGTTCAAATCGAGCACCGCGGTGGTGATGTCGGCGGTGTTGTCGCCGGTGTGGGGCAGCGGTGCACCACTGCGGGTACGAGGCGGTCGGCGCAACAGCACGTCGACGACGGCGGTCGGTGGAAGCTCCGGAAGCGTCGCGGCGATCTCGGTGGCAGCGGCGTCGATCGACTCGCGTAATTTCTTCGTACCCACGATGTTTCGTGGCGTCAGCGCGAACGGCGTCTGGGTGAACGTCCCGGCAGGGGTTTCGCGTTCGCAGATCACCACCCGGGTGGGTACGGTCGGATCGTCGATCTCGATGACGTCGGCATTGCCTGCGGCGCGCCGGTCCGCGTTGTCCGCCATGCCCGCGGGCGACGGCGGTTCATACAGCGCGAACACCTCTCCGCTGAGGCTCCCGCACTCCAGCGTCCCGGTCAGCGCGAGCCACCGCTGCTTCTTGCGGGCGCGCGTCGACGGCAGATGCCAGTCCTTGACGACGGTCGTTCGGTCGGTATCGACCAGGAACACGTCGCTGGTGTCGCCCCATTCGTCGACCGGGCTGTTCAACCGGTCGAAATGCGCCCACCAGAACGGTTTGTCCTCGCGGCGGTGGTATCCGCGGGCGGCGGCCAGCAACGCCACGGCCGTCTGCTCCGGAGTCCGTTCGGCCACACCGTCTCCGGCGAAATCCATCAACGTGTGGGCGAGCTCGTCGGTGTCCTCGACAGCGACACCCTGCTTGACGGGTTGCGGGCCCAGCGGCGGGATGCTCGACTCGATCGCGATCTTGATCAGCCAGTCGCGCAGGCGGTGTGTCGAGCGGCAGTCGTAGCGGTTGTAGTCCTCGATCTTCTTGAGCATGTTCGCGGCTTCGTCTTTGCGGCCCGCGGCTTGCATCTCGCAGAACCGCGCATACATCGTGATCGACTCCGTCGCGGTGGTGACGTCGCCGTCGCGCAACTCCGAGCCCATGTACAGCGGCTCCAACGACTTCAGGCTGTAGTTCTCTGTGCCCACGCGAATGCTCTTGCGCACCAAGGGATACAGGTCGACCAGGACGCCACTGCGCAGCAGGTCGTCGACCTCGTCTTCGCCGACGCCGTAGCGCCCGGCCAACCGCAGCAGCGCGCTCTTCTCGTACGCCGCGTAGTGGTAAATGTGCATCTTCGGATACTTCTTGCGGCGCTGGCGTACCAGCTTGAGGAAGTCCGCGAGGGCCTTGCGCTCGCTCGCGCGGTCGTGCGCCCACAGCGGGCGGAACCCGCCGCCCACCTCGAGCACACCCCGCATGTACTCCAGGCCCCACTCGTGACCGTCCGCCGTCCACAGCGGGTCGCCCTCGAAGTCGAAGAACAGGTCGCCCCTGTCGGGATCAGGCAGCAGGGTCAACGGTTGGGCGTCGATGACCTGGTACGGCGGCTTTCCGTCGGCCCGCGGGGCCAGCTGCAACCGGGCCTGGTCGCGCAGGGCGGTGAACGTCCGGGCCGACAGCTCGGCCACCGGACCCTCGTGGCGGGCGAGTTCGGCGACCGTGGTGATGCCCGCGTCGAGCAGGCGGGCCCGCTGGCTCACCCGCATGTTGGCCACGAGCAGGAGATCGTCGTTGGCTCTCACCTGGGCCGCACACTCGGGACAGCGGAAACACGCGCGCACGCTCTCGTCGGCCCAATCGACCGGAGCCCCGGATGCGTAGTGGTCGTCGAGCAGGCGCTGCAGGGCCTCCCGCCGCGGGCGATACACGGGAAGCAGTTCGTCGATGCGATACGTCGCGGTGGCGCCGTCGCCGAGAACAAGCTCGACCTCGTCGGCGACCGGCACGCCCGCGGCGGTCAGCACTTCGGCGTAGGCCGCCAACTGCAGCAGCGCCTCGACCTTGACCGACCGCGCGAGCTTGGTGTCGCGCAACCGATACCGCTCACCGTCGGGGCCTTGCTCCAGCATCAGGAAGTCGGCGAAACCGACGAACCGGCCATCGAACATCGCGGCCTGGTAGATCACCTCGGCGCGGCGGTCGACGGCGCGTCGCGTCTGGTCGGCGGCCGCGGTCAGCCCCTCGACCGTGTACGGCGGCCTGCCGATGATCGCGACGTCGGCACCGTCGCGGAGCAGCTCGAGATGCCGCTGTTCGTGGTCGTCGCCCAGTTGGGCCGTGCGCGCCAGCAGCTCGTCCTCGACCGCGACCGCCGGACCCCGGCCGAGTTTCGCGTCGAACGCACGCAGCAGCGCGTACTCGCAGCGGGCTGCCGCTGCGAGATCGGATGCGCTGTATATGACGCGGGTTTCGGCGCCCTCGGAGGCCACGAACACCCTGCCACTGTATGTGACCCAGGCGACATCTCAACGCCCCCGCGAACGTGGGTCCGACACACGTCCGAGCCCGCCAAAGCGTGCGGGTAACCCACGTTCGCGCGGGAATCCGGTCAGCCGGTGTTCCCGATCAGCTCGACGCCGTTTCCGTTCCAGCGGAACCTGACGACGCTGTCGAGACCCGGCATGCCGTTCGAGTAGCGCAGCGCGACGGTGTCACCGGAGCTTTGAAGGGTGTCCACCCCGTTGAAGCCGTAGGTGTCGGGCGCCCCGGTCGGGATGAACTTGCCGAGGTGGAACATCACCGCCCGGGTGTTGGGGTTGCTGGCGTTGGTGTTGGCCTTGACGATGACGACCGACAGCTGCGCGCATTCGTTGTAGTTGCCCGCGATCGGTTCCGGGTTCCAGCCCTGTTTGCTGCGCGGATCGTGGGGCAGCTCGGCGACCGCCCGGGTGATCTCCGGCGCGGCGAGGTTGACCGCGCACGGGTCGGCAGCCGCCGGGGCGGCGGGTGCCGCGGCGGGACCTGGCGCCGGCGGCGCGGCGGCCGGGGGAGGTGCGGCCGGAGGCAGGGCGTCGGGCGTCTTGGAGACGGTGGAGTCGCTCGCCCCGCATCCGGCGAGGGCCGCAACCGTCGCCCAGAATGCCGCCATCGATGCGATGAAGCCGTTGATCCGAACCGTGCACATCACCTGAGCCACCCTTGCAAATCGCGTCGACCTGGTCGCGCCGACACACCGCGTGGCAAATTCGGGTGGTTGCTGGCACTAGACTCGATCCCGATGACCTCCGCCGAGTCGGATGCGAGCCAGGACGGCTCGACCGGCGACCTGACCTTCAACGACCTGCAGATACACCCGTCGGTGCTGCGGGCCGTCTCCGACGTCGGCTACGAGACCCCGTCCGCGATCCAGGCGGCCACGATTCCGGCGATGATGGCGGGTTCCGATGTGGTGGGTCTCGCCCAGACCGGCACCGGTAAGACCGCCGCGTTCGCGATTCCGATCCTGTCGAAGATCGACACCGGCAGCCGTGCGACCCAGGCGCTCGTCTTGGCTCCGACGCGCGAGCTGGCGCTGCAGGTGGCCGAGGCCTTCGGCCGCTACGGCGCCCACCTGCCCGAGGTCAACGTGCTGCCCATCTACGGCGGATCGTCCTACGGCCCGCAACTGGCGGGGCTCAAACGCGGCGCCCAGGTGGTCGTCGGCACGCCGGGCCGCGTGATCGACCACCTCGAGAAGGGCCGCCTGGACCTGTCGCGCCTCGACTACCTGGTGCTCGACGAGGCCGACGAGATGCTGCAGATGGGTTTCGCCGAGGACGTCGAGCGCATCCTGGCCGAGACCCCCGAGTTCAAACAGGTCGCGCTGTTCTCGGCGACCATGCCGCCCGCGATCCGCAAGATCACCAAGAAATACCTGCACGACCCGGTCGAGGTGACGGTCAAGGCCAAAACCGCGACCGCCGAGAACATTTCGCAGCGCTACATCCAGGTGTCGGGCCACCGCAAGATGGACGCGCTGACGCGGGTGCTCGAGGTCGAAGAGGGCGACGCGATGATCGTGTTCGTCCGCACCAAGCAGGCCACCGAAGAGGTCGCCGAACGGCTCAAGGCCAGGGGCTTCGCCGCGGCGGCGATCAACGGCGACATCCCGCAGGCCCAGCGCGAGCGCACCATCGCGGCATTGAAGGACGGCAGGATCGACGTCCTGATCGCGACCGACGTCGCCGCGCGCGGCCTCGACGTCGAGCGCATCTCCCACGTCCTCAACTACGACATCCCGCACGACACCGAGTCCTATGTGCACCGCATCGGGCGCACGGGCCGTGCCGGCCGATCCGGCAAGGCGCTGCTGTTCGTCACCCCGCGGGAGCGGCACCTGCTCAAGGCCATCGAGAAGGCCACCCGCTCCAAGCTCATCGAATCCGAACTGCCCACCGTCGAGGACGTCAACGCCCAGCGCGTGGCCAAGTTCCGCGACTCGATCACCGAAGCGCTCAACGCTCCCGGCGCCGACGTCTTCCGCAACATCATCGAGGACTACGAACGCGAGCACGACGTGCCGATCGCCGACATCGCGGCGGCATTGGCCGCGCAGGCGCAGGGCGGCGACGAGTTCTTCATGGTCGAACCGCCGCCGGAGAAGCGCCGCGAACGCGAGGACCGTCCCCGCCGCGACAAACCCGACCGCAAACCGCGCGAAGGTCTGGTCACCTACCGCATCTCGGTGGGCAAGCGGCACAAGGTCGGACCCGGCCACATCGTCGGCGCCATCGCCAACGAGGGCGGGCTGCACCGCAGCGACTTCGGCCACATCACCATCCGCCCGGATTTCTCGTTGGTGGAGCTGCCCGCCGATCTGCCCAAGAAGACGCTCAAAGCGCTTGAGAACACCCGTATCTCGGGGGTGAAGATCAACCTGCAGCCTGACCGACGGCCGGACAAGGGCCGGCACAAGCAGAGATGACGTTGTCGCGGGGGCTGGACGCGCAGGGCGGTCTGGAATCCGTCAGCAGGGCCGAGCGTGTCGCCTCGCTCACCGGTATCCGCGCCGTCGCGGCGTTGTTGGTGATGCTGACCCACGCCGCGTATACGACGGGCAAGTACCCGCAGGGCTACGTCGGTCTGGTGTACTCCCGCGCCGAGATCGGGGTACCGATCTTCTTCGTGCTCAGCGGTTTTCTGTTGTTCGCGCCGTGGGTGAAAGCGGCAGCGCAGGAACGGCCCGCCCCCTCGGTGCGCCGGTACGCGTGGCACCGCGTTCGCCGCATCATGCCCGCTTACGTCGTGACCGTGCTGGTGGCCTACCTCGTCTACCACTTCCGGACCGCCGGCCCGAACCCCGGGCACACCTGGGAGGGGTTGTTCCGCAACCTCACCCTGACGCAGATCTACACCGACCACTACCTGTATTCGTTTCTGCACCAAGGGCTTACACAGATGTGGAGCCTCGCGGTCGAGGTCGCGTTCTACGTGTTGCTCCCGCTGCTCGCATGGCTGCTGCTGGTGGTTCTCTGCCGGCGTCGGTGGCGGCCCGGCCTGTTGATCGGCGGACTGACCGCGCTCGCCCTCGTCACCCCGGCCTGGCTGATCCTGGTGCACACCACCGACTTTCTGCCCGACGGCGCGCGGCTGTGGCTGCCGTCGTACCTCGCGTGGTTCATCGGCGGCATGCTGCTGGCCGCGCTGCAAACCCTGGGGGTTCGGGCCTACGGTCTGGCGTGCATCCCGGTCGCGGTGGCGTGCTATTTCATCGCGTCCACCCCGATCGCCGGCGAGCCGACCACGTCGCCCAACGAGTTGCGCGAAGCCGTGGTGAAGGCGTTCTTCTACGCGGTGATCGCCACACTGGCGGTCGCGCCGCTGGCGCTCGGCGACCGAGGCATCTATGCACGACTGTTGTCGAGTCGGCCGATGGTGTTCCTCGGGGAGATCTCCTACGAGATCTTCCTGATCCACCTCATCACGATGGAGGTCGCGATGGTGGAGATCCTGCACTACCCGATCTACACCGGGTCGATCGTGATGCTCTTTCTCGTCACCTTCGTGATGACCGTGCCGCTGGCGTGGCTGCTGCACCGGTTCACTCGGGTGCGGTCCACCTAGTAAGGGGTCGATCGCACGCACCCCGGTGCGGGCAATCAACCCCTCAAGGGCCGACACCTCCCGCCGAATCGTTAGGGTAGCCTAACCAGAACGGCGACACGGAGGGCTGGTTATGTCGGACAAGAAGCCAACGCGCGGTTTCCAGGGTGCGGTGCTCAAGCTGTTGCGGGCAGGCGACTATCGGCTGACCGTCACCGGAAAACGCGAGGTCAGCCCGCATTACGTTCGGCTGAGCTTCGATGCGGGCGGCATGCTCGCCGACCGGCCCCTACACCCGACGATGTGGATCCGGATGTGGTTCGCCGACGGCGACAAGCTGCATCAGCGCGGCTACACGCTGGTCGACCCGAACCCTGCGGCCGACACCGTCGATATCGAGTTCGCGTTGCACGACGGCATCGCCTCGCACTGGGCGGAGAACGCGCAACCGGGCGACACGATCGAGGTGACGGTGCTCGGCAGCAATTTCACGCTGCCTGAACCCTCGCCGGCCGGATACGTGATCGTCGGTGACACCGCATCGCTGCCCGCCATCAACTCGCTGCTGAGCGCGATCGGCGACACCCCCGCGCGGGTGTTCCTCGAGGCGGCGCATGACGACGACCGGCAGCTTCCGGTCGCCCGCAGCAAGGACGTCATGTGGGTGGACCGCAAGAACGCCGGCGAGGCGCTCGTCGAAGCCGTTGCCGCGGCGGCGTTCGACGCGCCCGATCACTTCGGATGGGTCGCATGCGACAACCGCACCACTCGCGCGGTGGCCAAGGTCTTCCGCGAGGACTACAAGATCTCCAAGAAGTCGATCAAGGCCCAGGCGTACTGGGTCGCCTGACGGCTCCGGGCGCTACCGGCTGACCTGACGGCCCGGCTAGATCGTCCGCTCCCGCTCGCCCGGCAGGACGATCGGTACGACGAACTCCTCGAGCATCGACCGCTCGTCGGCCTCGTCGTGGCCGGGGAACAGCATCAGCGACGTCATGACCCGCACCAGCCACCGCGCGCGATGCGCGACCAACTCTTGGTCGTCGGGACCCAGCGAGATGACGAACGCCTCGGTCAACGCCTTGATCACCTCGGACTCCTCGGCCATCTCCGCGCCGATCGGTCGCTGGGTGGTGGCGAACCACGACGCCAGGGCCGGGCTTTCGCGGACGTTGCGCAACGAGGCGATCATGCCCTCAATCAGGCGCTCGCGGGGATCGGTCAGCGCATTGATCTGTTCGGTCATCTCGCTGTAGAGCCGGTAGCTCTCACGGTGCACATACGCGGTGTAGAGCGCCTCGCGGTTTTCGAAGTAGCGGTACAGCGTGGCACGTGAACACCCTGCCGCCGAAGCGATTTCGTTCATCCCGACGGTGGCGGCCTCTTTCTGGGTGAACAGTTCGCCCGCCGCGTCGAGGATCCGATCGGCGGCCACCTCGGTGCGCCGCGCCGCCAGCCAGTCGCCGGCCATCAGGCGGTCACCTCGAACGGTACGGACAGTGGCCGGCGCACGTAGCTGCCGCCGGCCCAGACGATCTTGCTCTCGTCCACCTCGAATTCCGGAATGCGGGTCAGCAATTCGGTGAGGGCGACGCGCGACTGCATACGCGCCGCGGCCGCGCCGAGGCAGTGGTGGGCGCCGTGGCTGAAGGTCAGGATGTTGCGCGGCTTACGGGTCACGTCGAGTTCGGATGCGTCGTCGCCGAACTGGCGCTCGTCACGGTTGGCCGACGCGTAGAGGAACAACACACGCCTGCCCTCCGGAATCGTGGTGTCGGCGACCGTCACGTCACGGGTGACGGTGCGGGCCAGCCCCTGCACCGGGGAGGTCATGCGCAGAAACTCATCGACGGAATCCGGTATCAGATCGGGGTTTTCGGTGAGCAGGCGGCGCTGATCGGGTCGCTGGTGAAGCAACTGCACCGAACCGCCCAGCATGCCGGTGGTCGTGTCGTTGCCGCCGGTGACCATGGTGAAGGTGAACGCGAGTATCGACAGCACACCGGCGATGTCGCCGTCGGCGCCGACGCCCGCGGCAACCAGATGCGAGACGGTGTCGTCCTCCGGTTGCACGCGGCGTCGTTCGATGAGATCGGTGAAGTACGCCATCATCTCGCCCAGGTTGTCGCCGAGCGTCTCCAGCGCACCGCCGATTCCGCCCTCCGTGGTGTTGGCGGCGACGATCGCCTCGGTCCAACCGTCGAACTTGTCGCGATCGGCCTCCGGAACACCGAGGTAGTGGGCGACCACCATGGACGGCAGCGGCTTGAACAGTTCGGCCACGATGTCGCCGCCACCGTTGCGCTTGATGCGCTCGATCCGTTCGACGACGTACTCGCGCACCTTGGGTTCGACCGCTTCGACCTGCCGCGGCGTGAACCCCCGCGACACCAGCTTGCGGAACTCGGTGTGCACCGGCGGGTCCTGCATGACCATCGGCGGATTGTCGGCCAGCCCGATCAGCTCGAGTTCGCCGTAGTTGACCGTCAGCCCCTGCGCCGACGAGAACGTCTCGTGATCGCGTGCGGCGGCCCAGATGTCGGCGTGCCGCGACATGACGAAGTAGTCGTGATCGGGCCGATCGCGCGGCACCACATGATGCACCGGGTCGTGATCGCGCAGCGCGCGGTACATCGGCCACGGATCGGCCCACGTGTCGGCGTCGGCGAGCTGGAATCGAACCGGCGTGTCATGAGACAGAGTAGCCGTCACGTCTCATTCGTATGACAGAAGCACAGGGGCTGTCAATAGGGATTCCCTTACCGGGCGATGTCGCCCCGGCCTCTGAGTCGCCATTTCTGCACCACGGTCGTGGTTTTCGCGCAGTCGCGACCTTGCCGCAGAAATCGACATCAGACGTCAGATCGCGGCGCCGGGGTTGAGGATGTTGTCCGGATCCAGCGCCTGCTTGATCCGCCGGTTCAGTTCCATCGCCTCGGGACCGATCTGACCCGCCAGCCAGGGGCGCTTGAGCCTGCCGACGCCGTGCTCGCCGGTGATCGTGCCGCCGAGGCTGACGGCCAGATCCATGATCTCGCCGAACGCGTGGTGGGCACGTTCGGACATCGCGGGATCGGCGGGGTCGTACACGATCAACGGGTGCGTGTTGCCGTCACCGGCATGGGCGATCACCGAGATCATCAGTTCGTGGTTGGCCGCGATCTTCTCCACGCCGCTGACCAGATCCGCCAGTGCGGGCAGCGGAACCCCGACGTCCTCGAGCAGCAGGGAGCCCTTCAGTTCGACGGCGGGGATGCAGAACCGCCGCGCGGCGACGAATGCCTCGCCCTCGTCGGGGTCCGATGTCGAGAACACTTCCTTGGCGCCGTGTTCGGTGAAGACGTCGGCCATGAACTGCGCGTCCTGGGCGCCGGACGGCCCACGGTCGTCGGAGGCGGCCACCAGCATCGCGGCCGCGTGGCGATCGAGGCCCATCTTCAGCTTGTCCTCGACGGCGTTGATGGAGGTGGCGTCCATGAATTCCAGCATCGAGGGCCGGATCTTTCCCGTGATCGCGACGACGGCCGTGGCGGCCGCCTCGACCGAGTCGAAGGTCGCCACCACCGTGCACGCCGCCGACTGCGCAGGCAGCAGTTTCAGCGTCACCTCGGTGACCACCCCGAGCGTTCCCTCGCTGCCGACGAACAACTTGGTCAACGGAAGGCCGGCAACGTCTTTGAGGCGCGGACCGCCGAGCCGCACCGCCGTGCCGTCGGCGAGCACCACTTGCAAGCCGAGCACGTAATCCGTTGTGACGCCGTACTTAACGCAGCAGAGGCCGCCGGCATTGGTGGCGACGTTGCCGCCGATGCTGCAGATCTCGAACGACGACGGGTCCGGTGGGTACCACAGTCCGTACTCTGCGACCGCCTTCTTGACCTCCGCGTTCAGCAATCCGGGCTGGACCACGGCGGTGCGCGTCACCGGGTCCACGGTGATGTCACGCATCTTCTCCGTCGTCAGCACGATCGCGCCGTCGAGGGCTGACGCGCCACCGGACAGGCCGGTGCCCATACCGCGCGGCACCACCGCCGTCCTGTTGGCGGTGGCCCAGCGCAGGACCGCTTGCACATCCTCGGTCGTGCGCGGTCGGACCACCGCCAGCGGTGTGCCCGCGTTCGGGTCGAAGGCCCGGTCCTGGCGATATGACCCCAGGATGTCCGGATCGGTGACAACGGCGCCCTCGGAAAGCGCGTCCACCAGATCGGCAAGGGGGGAGTCCACGACGCAATGGTACGAGCCGGCGTGGGTTGCGAGTCCGCCGTCGAGTCGCGGCGGCCCGAAAACGAACCCAGGTGCGAAAACGGCGGGATATAGTTCCGCGGTGATCAGCGGGGATCCGCTGGCGGGACGTGACGGCGAACTGGCAGCCATTCGCCGCGCACTCAGCGGGGGCAGTGACAAAGCAGGCGTCGTGATCGTCGGCGCGGCGGGGGTGGGCAAGACGCGGCTCGCGCGCGAGGTGCTGCGGGTCGCCGAACGCGCGGGCGAGCGCACGAATTGGGTCGTCGGCACCGAGTCAGCGCGGGCGCTGCCGCTCGGTGCGTTCACGGCAGTGATCAACGACGCCATCGCCGATCCGATGCCGAATGTCCGTCAGCTGATCAATTCCCTTGTCGCGCAACAGCGCCACGGCCGAACCCTGATCGGAATTGACGACGCGCATCTGCTCGACGGACTGTCGGCGCACGTCGTGCACCAGCTCGCTCAGAGCCGGGCGGCCCGCCTGGTCGTCACCCTGCGCTCGGGTGCCGACGAACCAGACGCCATCACCGCGCTGTGGAAGGATGGCCTGCTCGTCCGCCTCGATCTCGCACCGCTGTCAGCAGACGCGACGCGCACCCTCATCGAGGAGAGCCTCGGCGGCGTCGTGGATGCCCGTAGCGCTCAGCGGTTCTGGAAGCTGACGGGCGGCAACGCGCTGTTTCTACGCCAATTGGTCAAGGACCAGGTCGACGCCGGCCGGATGCGGCAGACGGCGGGGGTATGGATGTGGGACGGCGGCGTCGCGGTCTCGCAGAGCATCAGCGACATGGTCGGCCGCCAGCTGCGCGAGCTGACGCCGGAGGTGGCGCTGGTGGTCGACACCCTGTCGCAATGTGAACCGCTGACGGTCGACGCACTGTGTGACGTCGTGGACCGGGAGGCGCTCGAGGCCGCCGAACGGATGCGGTTGGTGACGGTCGAGCGAAGCGGGGCAGACCTGGTCGCCCGCCTGGCTCACCCGCTGTACGGCGAACTGCGCCGCGCCGCAGCCGGGGAGATGTACCTGTCCAGAATCCGTGGCAGGCTGGCCAGTCGGCTGACCGAAGAGGGGGAGTGCGACGTTCAGGCCACGGTGCGCCGGGGGCTGCTGGCGCTCGAGTCGGACCTGCCGCCGGATCCCGACGTCTTCCTGAAAGCGGCACGCTGTGCGATGACGCTGCTCGACCTCGAACTCGCCGACCGCTTCGCGACGGCCGCCGCGGACGCCGGGTGCGCCGAAGCCGCGGGGGTGCGCGCGTTGAACCTTTTTCTGCTCGGCCGCGGCGCGGAGGCCGAGGACGTCTTGAACCGAATGGCCGTCGACGGTGCGACGAGCGCGCACCAGTGGTCTCTGCTACGAGTGGCCAACCTGATCTGGATGCTCGGCCGCATCAACGACGCGACCGAGGTGTTGGCCCGGCTGGCCGAGGCGCCCGAGACGACAGCCGAGGGGTTCGCACGCATGGCCGCCGAAGCGTGCGTCGACGCCGTATCGGCGCATTGTGAGGTGGCGTTGGAAAAGGCCACGGCGGCACTGGAATCGGGGTCGTTGACGGACTTCGACGCGATGATGGCGTCGGTGGCGTTGACGATGGCGCTGGGGGCGCTCGGCCGAACAGATGAGCTCACCACGGTCGCGGAGTCGGCGCTGAACCGGGCGATGACGTCGTTTCAGGCATCGCACATGCGGTTCTGGTTCGCCAGCGTCTATCTCCGCGCGTGCCGGTTGACCGGGCGCATCGACGAGTGCTCGGCGATGGTGCGGCGAGTGGCCGATTCGGCGGACGAGGTGCCCAGCCTGGCCTACGCCAATCTGGCGTCGCTGCTGGGGCACGCCGAACTCATGCGTGGCAATGTCCGCGACGCCGTGAAGCTTCTGCACGAAGCGCTGGCCGGTGTCCAAAGGCACGGTGTGGCAAGCGGTTTACGCCCGTCCACCGGCTTCGGCCTGGCGGAGGCACACGCGAAACTCGGTGAAGGGCCTGCGGCCGGGGCAGCGATCGCCGAAGCCCGCGAGAGCGTGCCGCCCGACTTCGCGTTCATGCAGACCACCCTCAGCGTCGCCGAAGGGTGGTCGTTGGTCGCCAACGGATGTGTCACCGACGCCATCGCGGTCGTGCGGACAGCGGCGTCGCAGGCCCGCGCGCGCCGTCAGCCCACCCATGAGCTGGCGTGCTACCAGGCGGCGGCGCAGTGGGGCGACACCTCGTGTGCCGCATCCGCGCGTCGAGTCGCCGGCGAACTCGCGCTGCCGTTGGCCGATGCCGTTGCGCGGCATGCCGAAGCGTTGGCCGCCGACGACGGAGAGGGACTGCTCGCCGCCGCTGACGCCTATCGCACAATCGGCGACCGGGCCGCCGCGGCCGACGCCGCCGCACAGGCAGCCGTCGCGTTCACCCGCGCCCAGCACCGCAAGCGCGGGCTGTACGCCGCCGCCGTGGCCAAGGAACTCAGCGACGCCTGCGGCGGACTGTGTACACCGGCGCTGCGAGTGCCCGCCAGCCAACCGCTGACCGGTCGTCAGCGCGAGATCGTTGAGTTCGTCGTGGCCGGGCTGTCCAACCGCGAGATCGCCGACCGGCTGGTGATGTCGGTGCGCAGCGTCGAAGGCCACATCTATCGCGCCTGCCAACGGGTGGGTGCGAACTCCCGTGAGGAACTCGCCGCGATCGCCAGGCAGGGGCCTGGTTGCTAAACCGTTGGCGGACGGTCCAGTTCGCGTAGCGCGGGCAGGAACACCGCGACCACTCCGAGCAGCAGCATCGGCAGCGCGAGCGCCAGGAACGTCACGTGCAGGCCTGCCGAGTCGGCCAGCGGACCTGCCACGATCAGACCCAGCGGCCCGGCCGCGTACGCCAGCGATCCCATCACGCCGACCACCCGCCCGCGCAGGTGCTGCGGAGCCCGAGTCTGCATGACGTAGTTGTAGATCGGCGCGATCGGCCCGTAGACGAGGCCGACGATCGCGGACAGCACGAGGATCAGCGGCAGCGGCGGCAGGAACGCGATCACCGTCATGGCCAGCCCGAGCGTCAGTACCGCGGTCAACATCGTCGCCCGCCGGCTGACGTACCGCGACGACACCGCATAGCCGAGCGCGCCGACCAGCCCGCCGATGCTCAACGCCATCAACACCCACCCGAGCTGCGCCGGTTCGTCGCGGTCGGTGAAGTACTTGGGAAACAGAACCGACTCCATGGGCATGTAGAGCCCGGTCGCCACCAGATCGACGAATGCCAAAGCGCGCAGCACCTTGTTGTGCCAGACGAACTTCAGTCCCTCGACGACGCCCTCCCACACCCCCTCGGGCAGCGAGGTGCGGTCCGGAATGCCGGCTCCTTCCAGTTGCAGCACCGCGATCGCCACGATCGAGAAGCCGAACGCCGCCGCCGTCACCCACATCGTGTTGATGCCGCCGAGCGTCGCGATCAGCACTCCGCCGATACCGGGGCCGACGATGTAGGCGAGGTTGAACACCGCCTCGTAGACGCTGTTGGCGCGGTCCAGCGTCCATCCCGCGCGATTCGCCGCCTCCGGCAGCATCGTCTCGCGCGCGGTCATCCCGGCCGGATCGAAGAAGGCGCCCAATGCGGCCAGCGTGGCCAGCACCGCGACGTTGACCGCCTCGACGCCGAGCGTCAGCGCCAGCACGGGCACGGCGGCCACCGACACCGCGGACAGCGCGTCGGAGATCATCGAAACCCGCCGTCGCCCTAGATAATCCACCGCGGCGCCCGCGATCAGCGTCGCCACCAGAAGGGGCAGCGACCCCGCCATCGCCACGATCGACGCGTCCAGTGCAGATCCGTTGCGCTGCAACACCAGCCACGGAAACGCGACGAGGGATATGCCGTTGCCGGCACCGGCCGTCAGCGCGGCGAACAGGATCAGTAGTAGGGGGCCGCGCCTGCTATTCGTCATGGGTTATCGCGGCAGAATCTAACAGCGCACGGGGCCGCTCGGCACCGGAATTTCGCACCGTGCACAGTGGTGCTGTGCAGCTGTTGCCTCACCCGCGGATCGGTGGGCGGTTCGCGTCGCCGGTTCCTGCCGGTTCGGGCTGGCCGGGTGACCCGGCCACACCGAAGACCGCCGTCGCGGCGGCGGCCGCACAAGTCGAGTCGATGGCCGCGGCGGCGCGATCACTCGACGAACTCGACGCCGAGGTCTCGGTGTGCCGGGCGTGTCCCCGGCTCGTGGAGTGGCGCGAGGAGGCGGCCGTCCTCAAGCGCAAGTCGTACGCCGACGAACCGTACTGGGGCCGTCCGGCACCGGGATGGGGCTCCTCCGAGCCCCGGGTGTTCGTCGTCGGGCTCGCTCCTGCGGCCCACGGCGCCAACCGCACCGGCAGGATCTTCACCGGCGACCGCTCCGGCGACTTCTTGTTCGCGGCGCTGCACCGGGTTGGCCTGGCCAACCAGTCACTGTGCGTGGATGCCGCAGACGGGTTGACGCTCAGGGCAACCCGGGTGGCCGCGGCAGTGCGTTGCGCGCCACCCGCGAACGCGCCGACTCCGGCCGAGCGGGCGACGTGCGCCCCGTGGCTGGACGCCGAATGGCGGCTGACCGCGGCCCACGTGCGGGTGGTTGTCGCGCTCGGCGGGTTCGCGTGGCGGGCGGCGCTGCAGATGCTGCGCACGGGCGGGGTGCCGGTGCCGGTGCCCGCGCCGAAGTTCGGTCACGGCGCCACCGCGCAGCTGGGCGACGTCTCGTTGGTGGGCTGCTATCACCCCAGCCAGCAGAACACGTTCACCGGAAAGCTGACCCCGCAGATGTTCGACGACGTCTTCCGCACGGCAAAAGAGCTGGCGGCCGTCGAGTAGTCCCGCTGAGGAATCGCTGGTCTGCGCGGTGCGGGGAACGTCTCTGCGGTTGAATGCGTTGTGACTGCCATGCGCTTATCAGTCCTCGATCTCGTGCCGGTGCGCACCGACCAGTCGACCTCCGACGCGGTGGCCGCATCGACGCAGCTCGCACAGATCGCCGACCGCCTCGGATACACCCGGCTGTGGGTCGCCGAGCACCACAACATGCCCTCGGTGGCGGCGACCAGCCCGCCGGTGCTCATCGCCCATCTGGCCGCGCACACCCGGCACCTGCGGGTCGGGTCCGGCGGCGTGATGCTGCCCAACCACGCGCCGCTGGCCGTGGCCGAGCAGTTCGCGCTGCTCGAGGCGGCGCATCCGGGGCGCATCGACCTCGGCATCGGCCGGGCACCCGGGTCGGACCCGGTGACGTCGATGGCGCTGCGCGGCGCCGCCGGCCGCGACGACCGTGACATCGAGGCGTTCCCCGACTACCTCGACGACGTCGTCGCGCTGATGAGCGCGCGCGGGGTGCGGGTGCCGATCCCGAACCAGCGCTACATCCTCAAGGCGACACCCGCGGCCGCGAGCGAACCGAAGTTGTGGCTGCTGGGGTCGTCGATGTACTCGGCGCACCTGGCCGCCGCCAAGGGCCTGCCGTACGTGTTCGCGCATCACTTCTCGGGTCAGGGCACCGCGGAGGCGTTGGCCACATATCGCTCGGAGTTCCGGCCGAGCGAGTTGGCGCCTGAACCCGTCACGTTCCTCACCGTCAACGCCGTCGTCGCCGAAACGCACGATGAGGCAACGGCTTTGGCGCTGCCCAACCTCCAGATGATGGCGAGGCTGCGAACCGGTCAGCCGCTGGGCCCGCTGGACCTGGTCGAGGACGCCGAGCAGCAGGAACTCGCACCGCAGGCGCAGCGCATCGCGGAGGCGGCGTTCGGGCGCGCGGTCGTCGGCGATCCGACCGAGGCGGCCGGGCAGGTGCGCGCGTTGGCCGACCAGTTCGGGGTCGACGAGGTCATGATCAACCCTGTGGCGTCGGCCCGCCGCGGCACCGATCCGGCCGCCGCGCCGGCCCGCGACAAGACGCTGGAACTGCTGGCGAAGGAACTGTTCTAGGCCGGGGTCAGCTTGATCACCGGGATCGGCCGTGACGTCCGCTTCTGGTAGCCGATGTAGCGGTCCTTGTTGCCCGGCATGTCGTTGACGATCCGCCAGAGCCGAGAAAAATCGGGATCACCGGGGGCGACTGGTGTGGCGGTCACATTGATGCGCTTTGGTCCGACGTTGATCTCGACGTTCGGATCGGCCTTCAGATTGTGGTACCAGCCGGGCGCTTTCGGTTCGCCGCCCTTGGACGCGACGACCAGGTAGTCGTCCCCGTCGCGGGCGTAGGCAAGCGAATTCGACCGCTGCAAACCGGTTTTCGCGCCGACCGTGTGCAGGATCAGCATCCGCGGTGCACCGGGGAACGTATGGCCGATGCGGCCATTGGTGCCCTTGTAGATCTTGTCGTGCAGCAACAGCATCGGATAGCCGATGTACTTCTCGTACCAGGGCATGCTCATGGGCTCAGTCTTGCGCAGCCGAGTCGAGTTCCGCCAGCGCCTCCCGCAGCAGCCGTCCCGACTCCTCCCGGTCCGGATCACGGCGAAGGAGCATGTTCTTGGCGAACGAGAGCTTGTCTCCGTTCTGCCGAGGCAGCACGTGCAGGTGGATGTGGAACACGGTCTGGAAAGCGGCTTTACCGTCGTTGATCACCACGTTGTTGCCGTCGACGTGCAAACCGGACCGGCGCGCTGCCCTCGCGATGCGCTGACCCACCCGTGCCAACGTGGCGACGGTCTCCGGCGGCGTGTCCGTCAAATCCACCGTGTGCCGCTTCGGAATCACCAGCGTGTGGCCTCGGCTGAACGGACGGATGTCGAGGATGGCCACGACGTCGTCGTCTTCGTAGATGCGGATGGCGGGGGCCTCGCCGGCGACGATGGCGCAGAACACACAGGACATGCCGCCACGGTAGCGGTCAGCCCGCGACGTTCTCCTTCGCCCACTCGGCCAACCGCCGATCTCGCTCCTCCGGCGAGATGTCCTCGACGCGCGCCATCACCGACCAGCGCGTGCCGAACGGGTCGACGATCGACGCGAACCGGTCGCCGGTGACGAACGTCTGCGCCGGCTCGCGCACCACCGCTCCGGCCTGCTCGGCGCGCGACACCACCGCGTCGACGTCCTCGCAGTACAGCGCGATCGAGTGCGTGGCGGGGATCCTCGCGTCCGGCGCGGCGATCTGGTACGCCTCGGCGGGATCGCCCAGTTGCAGGCGGCCGTTGCCGAAGTCGAGTTCGGCGTGCGCGACGGTCCCGTTCGGGTCGTCCATCCGGTCGACCAGGGTGGCGCCGAACACCGAGGTGTAGAAATCGATCGCGGCCGAGGCGCCGTCGACGCAGAGGAACGGGGTCAGGCTGGTGTAGCCCTCGGGAATCTTGTTGACGGTCATGGTCGCCAGTTTGGGCGCCCCGTACCTCGGGGTGATTGGAATTTCGCGACAGTCCGAACGCGGGATGCGTCTGGCGTTTCGTAGCCTCGATTGCATGCGCGAGGGCGGAACGTCGGCGGAGCCCATGCGCGGTGTCGTCGGGCGCGTTGCCGGCGCATCTGTGTACGACCTCGACCGCTGGGCACCGTCGGGCCGAACCGCTGCCTTCGTCGAGCACTTCTGGTCGGTTCGCTGGGATCTCGCCGACGGGAAGCCGTTCACCAGCACGGTGATCACCTTCCCGTCGATGCACATCACCCGCGAATGGGGCAATGACAAAGCGCGCCACGGCTTTGCGTTACCGAACACCTTGGTGCACGGCGTTGTCGATCGCGTATTCGAGACGACGATCCGTGGACGCGGCGCCGTGGTTGGTGCCCGGTTCCATCCAGGCGGCTTCACCGCGCGCTTCGGCCGCGACGCGTCGATCATGACCGGGCGGGTCACGCCCGTGGACGACGGTCTCTTCGGCGGCGCGGTCGAACTCGACGATGACGTCACGTCGGCCGCCGAGCGGCTCGACGAGCTGATCGCGGCACACGGTGCTGAGCTCGACGGAACGTATGTGGCCCTGCGTGATCTGGTTCATCGGATCAGCGACGACGACCGTTTGCACCGGGTGGAACAGGTGATGGAGCTGTCGCCGTGGAGTACACGCACCACACAGCGCGTCTTTCGCCGGTATGTCGGCGTGCCGGTCAAGTGGGTGCTGTGCCGGTACCGGCTGCAGCAGGCGGCACTCGAGATCGAGAGAAACCCGCGCGTGGACTTCGCCGATCTCGCCGTGCGCCTCGGGTGGTACGACCAAGCGCCCTTCATCAACGACTTCCGGACGATGCTGGGGGCCACACCCGGTGAATACGCCGCCCGGCACGGGGTCTGAGCGGTTACGCTGCCGCCGTGGACACCAGCGAGCTTGTCTTCGCGGGCGCCGCTGAGCAGGCCCGGTTGCTGGCCTCCGGCGCAATCACGGCCCCGGAGTTGCTCGGTCACTATCTCGAGCGCATCGCGCGCCTCGACGCGACGCTTCGGTCCTACCGCGTCGTGCTCCACGACAGTGCGCGACGCGAAGCCGACGCCGCGCAAAAGCGGCTGACCGCGGGGGAGCGGTCACCGCTGCTTGGTGTGCCGATCGCGATCAAGGACGACGTCGACGTCGAAGGCGAGACGACGACGTACGGCAGCGCGGCACACGGTCCCGCGTGTGCCCGGGACGCCGAGGTGGTCCGACGGTTGCGCGACGCGGGCGCGGTGATCATCGGCAAGACCTCGGTGCCGGAGATGATGCTGTGGCCGTTCACCGAGACGGTGACGTTCGGCGCGACCCGCAATCCGTGGAACGTCGACTTCGCGCCCGGCGGAAGCAGCGGCGGAAGCGGCGCGGCGGTGGCCGCGGGCCTGGCGCCCCTCGCGCTCGGCTCCGACGGGATGGGCTCCATCCGGATCCCGGCGACATGGTGCGGACTGTTCGGCCTCAAACCGCAGCGGGACCGGGTACCGATGGCACCGCACGACGACGCCTGGAACGGCCTGAGCGTGAATGGGCCGCTCGCGAGGACGGTCGAGGACGCGGCCCTGTTCATGGAGGCGGTGACGGGGGAGTCCGGATTCGTCGCGGCGGCGGAGAAGGATCCGCAACCTCTCCGAATCGCGTTGAGCGACAAGCCCCCGCCGATCTTGATGACCCGAGTGGGGCGCTCGCAGCGTGCGGCGCTGACCGAGGCGGGCGAGCTGTTGCGCGAACTCGGCCACGACGTCGTCGTCCGCGATCCGGACTATCCGGCGTCGGTGATGTTCGATCAGGCGCTGCCGCGTTATTTCCGCGGCTGCTACGACGATGTCCAGACGTTGCCTCATCCCGAGCGGCTCGACGCCAGGACGCGCAGCTTCGCGCGGGTCGGCGGAATGATCTCCGATCGACGGATGAAGGCCATTCGTGAGGCGGAAAGCCGTACGGCCGAGCGGATTCAGTCGATCTATGACGATGTCGACGTGGTGGTCACTCCGGGCACCGCGAGGGGCCCGTCGCGCATCGGCGCGTATCGGCGCTGGGGCATGCTGTCCACGCTGCTGTCGGTCGCCTCGCGAGTGCCGTTCCAGGCGCTGTTCAACGTGACGGGCCAGCCGGCGGCGGCCGTGCCGTGGGGTTTCGACGGCAACGGCGTTCCGACGTCCGTGCAGTTGGTGGGCAAGCCTTTTGATGAGACGACACTGCTCTCGCTCGCCGGACAGATCGAGCGTGCGCGGCCGTGGGCGCACCGCCGACCGCCGGTGTCTTAGGCCATCGCCTCGGCCCACGCGATGTGTCCTTCGAAGCCCAAGCCGTGCGCCGTCGTCCGATAGCGATCGCGGAAGTCGAGATAGCGGGCATGGTCGTTGCGCGCCTGTGCGAGAAGGGCCCGCATACGCAACAGCCAGATGTCGTAGAGCACGATGCCCGGTTCGAGCGGAATCGCGGCCATCTGGTCGATGGCCGACTCGGCCTCGCGTAGGTCATCCGGCCCTACCCGACGAATCAACGCGCGCACAAGTACGTCGGTCATCATCGGGAGGAACATCTTTCCGTCGTCCTCGATCTCCGCGGCGACGGATGCGCGGGCAAGCTCTATGGCCATCTCGAGCTCTCCACGTCGCATCTTGTCTTCCGCCACGAAGGTGTCGACCATCGGGATCGCGGTCCTGGCATATCTGTCCCGATTGGTGAGCTCGCGAGTCTCGGCAAGCAACTGCATGGCCATGGTGGTGGAGTCCGAGCCACCCCTCAACAGCCAGAAGGCGAGATTGGATTTCGCCAGCCCGACCGCAACGTCCTCACCGGTCAGCTCCGCCGAGGCGAGAACGGTCTTCAGCTCAGATTCCATCGCGACCCTGGGCCGGATCGCACCGTTCAGAACCGCCATCGTGTGCGTGTAGTAGATGACGCCGCCGCGGGTGACAGTTTCGGCGCCCGAAGCCATCTCGCACGCTCTTTCGATATCCTCCTGCCAGCCTTCGATTCCCAGGCTCCAACGGGCGAGCGCACGGAAGCCAGTCGTCAACGCAAGCGGGGAACTGGTCGCGATGTCGCCACCGCGCGATGGATCACCTCCGGCGAGCGCGATGGCGTACTCGGATAGACGCAGGACTTCGTGCATTTCGGCGGTTTCCTGCTTCGCGGCGAGGATTACGGTGGCCAGCGCCAGGATCAGGTCGGGATCACCGATCGATTCCAGCAGACGAACCTCTTCGGTGGCGAGCGCGGACGCCTCTCGCCGACGCGCATTGAAGAACGTCTCCATAATGGCGCCGGACAGCGCGATTGCGAGCGAGCGCCGGTCGCCGGCGGCAGTGCACAATTCACGCAGTTCGTCGAAGCCCGTGGCGAACCCGCTGCCCAGCAGCCGGAAGCCGGTTCCGCACAACAGGGTACGGGGCGCGATCTGCATGGCGAGTCGGCCCGGTTCGTCGGCTGGAAGGCGGTCGGCGGCCCGCTGAGCCCGCTGCCAGCTGGTCGCCGCGGCGAGGTTGTCGCGGTTGTTCGCCCACGTCGCTGCGCGCATGTGCCAGTCGAACGCGGCGCGCAGATCGCCCGCGCTCTCGTAGTGCTCGGCAATGAGCGCGGCGTTCTTGTCGGCCGATGCAGGATCCCGCTGTTCGATGATCGCGGCCAGCCTGCGGTGTAATTGCGCCCGCTGCGCCCTCAGCTGGCTCTCGTAGGCGACGGATCGGATCATCGGATGCCGAAACGCGAACACGGGTTCGGGAGAGAACCTCACCTGGTCGACGAGTTCGGTTTCGATCAGTGGCATGACGTCAGGGGTGTCCGTCAGGGCGGCAAGCGTTTCCAAGTCGAACTCCGTCGCGATCACTGACGCGGCGTAAAGCGTTTGTTTCGCAGTAGTGTCGAGTCGGTCGATGCGGGCTCCGATGGCCGCCTGCAGCGTCGCGGGGATGTTCGCCTCGGCGTCCGAACTGTCCAGTCGGTAATTGCCGGGCTGCCCGACGAGCGCACCACGCTCGGCGAGGTCGCGCAGCATCTCCTCGGCGAAGAGCGGATTTCCGGCGGCGCGTTCGGCGATCGTGGTGGACAACGGCGCGACGGACGCGTCCGAACCCAGAAGACCGTCGGTCAGTGTCCGCACGTCGGCACTTCGCAACGGCCGCAGGGCGATTGTTTGAGATCCCGACAGCCGGGCGAGGATGCCGTGGTACTCGGACCGGTGGGTGATGAGCGTCAGCGACGACGTGTGCGGAATGACGGCCAGGAAGTCGGCCAGCAGCGATTCGCTCGCGTCGTCGATCCATTGCACATCCTCGATGATGTAGAGCGCGGATTCGGGACGATCGATGGACGCGGAATTGATGAGTGCGGTCAGTCGCCGCCGCCGGGCCTCCGGGGCAACCTCCGGCATCTCGGTGGTCGCTTCCCTGATACCCATGATGTCTTCGAGCAACAATCGGTCCTCGGCTGTGGCGTCGGCGAATTGACTACGGATATGGACGCGCGCGGCCTCGGCGTCGAGGCCGTCGGTCTGCGTGCCCGACCGCAGGAGACGCGCCAGGACATGGAAGGGGATCTCGCGCGCGAGACCGCAGCGGTCGCTGCCACTCGCGGAATGTTGGTCTTCAGCACCCACTGCGAGTCACATGCGCG
>NZ_LZJE01000175.1:0-17588 GCF_001666865.1 Mycobacterium sp. E136 | reverse complement strand
CGACGGCCGAGCCGGAAAAGAAATCCGATCCGGACGACACCGATCCGTCGCTCCAATCGAAGCCCGGCGGTACCTCGAACTCATCGACGGAACAGCAGGGTGCCACAACCAACACGGTGGCGACCAACACGGCCACGACCAAGGGGACGACCGAGCGATCGATCACCGATCCCGGTGACATCCCGGAGGAAGGCACGACGTACGTCGCCTTCGCCGATGCCCGGTCACTGGCGTCGGGTGCCACGACCAACGTCTCCCCGATGATGGCGTTCTACCAGCCGACGACCGTCGCGCCGGCCGCTCCCACCAACCTCTTCACCGCGGTGACCAATCTCGTCACCAACACGATCAACTGGATCCTCAACCCGTTGGCCGGCACGGCGCCGGCCTCACCCGCGCAGCCACCGCTGATCTGGGGTCTGCTCGCGTTCGCGCGTCGTGAGTTCGAAAACTTCTTCGCGGCGCTGACGGGACGGCCCACCACCACGCCGACGGTGCTGACCCCGACGCTGATGGTGGCGGACCCGCTGACGGAGCCGATGGCACGAATGGCGCTGGCGGCGGCCGCGGCACCGTACACCCCGATGTACTCGCCCTTCCCCAACCCGCAGGTGAGCCCGTCGACACAATTCATTTCCTGGGTGACTGGCCCCTACGCCGACACCGTCGACCGCTTCTCGGTGGGCGGCACGGATCTCGGGATCATGTGGGACAACGGCATCGTGGAGGACGACCCGAACACCCCGGAGATCGAACGCCGCCAGATCCTGATCGCCTTCGGCGACACGTTCTTCGATGGCAACATGTCGGAGGACTGGCGCTCTAACATCATCATGCGGAGTGAGGACTGGTACCTCGCGAACGGTATGGATATCCCCGACGGCGAGTGGTACAACGGCAACATGTTCGGCGGGGCGCCGCTGGGCCCCGACGGTTACCCGACCAGAGCCAGGCAAGTCATCTGGCCCGAAGGTCTGCCCGCCGGAATAACACTGATCCCGACCGCGGGGATCTCTGTGCCCGTGGAGGGTTCGCGATACGGCGCGATCCAATACGTGAGCTTCATGTCCGTGACGCAGTGGGGTGCGCCGGGTCAGTGGACGACGAACTACTCGGCGATCGCCTGGTCCGATGACAACGGTGAAACCTTCCACGTCGCGCCGGAAACCGTCCGCTACAACCAGCCGTGGAGCGGCAACCAGAACTTCCAGCAGATGGCATTCGTCCGTGGCGACGACGGCTATGTCTACGTGTACGGCACTCCCAACGGACGTCAGGGCGCGGCCTACCTCGCTCGGGTGCCCGAGCAGGACATCCTGGACCTGAGCAAGTACGAATACTGGAACGGCGGGAGCGCCTGGGGTGGGCCCCCGACCGGCTGGGTCAAGGGCGACCCTTCGGCGGCGACGTATGTTTTCGGCGTCGAGCAAGGTTCTTGCGGTGCCACGTCCGCAGGCAACCAGGTGAGCGAAATGTCCGTGCAGTACAACAAGCAGCTGAAGAAATACGTCGCCCTGCACGGCGACCAGTTCAACAACATCGTGATGCGGACATCTGACACTCCGCAGGGCACCTGGTCGAAGCCGAAGGTGTTGATGAGCCAACAGCCCGGCGGCATCTACGCCCCGATGATGCATCCCTGGTCGCCGTCGACCCAGGGCACCGGCACCGACCTGTACTGGAACCTGTCGCTGTGGGATTCGTACAACGTGATGCTGATGAAGACGGACCTGAGCAAGGTGTGACGTGTTGAGAGCGGCACTCGTCGGCATGTTGGTCGCACTCGTGAGTGCGCCCGTCGCGTGCGCAGAGCCCGGACCACCGCCGCCCGGTCCGCCCCCGCGGGCCGATCAGTGCACCGGCGACCTCGAGGGCGCGATGACGCGACTGCCCGGTTCGGACACGCTGTCGGTGTGCCGCGGCGGCGCATGGCAAGGTGTGCGCGGCCCGCAGCCGCCCGCCAATCGATGGGTGAGCACGGGCGGCTCGCCGCTCAAGCTGCACGGGCAGGGCATGCGCAATCCCGACGTGGAAGCGGGCAATTGGACAGGCACGCCGCGGAATTCGGGCTCGAGATGCAGTGCGCAACAGCAGGTGGTCGTCACTCCCGGCGAGCTGAGCACACCGTCGACCGTCGAAGGCGACCCTGGTCAACCGCTGCAGTTCGACGTGTCGCCGAGGATGTTCCTCATCGAGCTCGGCGGCGACTGCGTGTGGTCGCGGGGTTGACCTCAGCGCTTGACCGAGCCCGGGGGCAGATCCACGCCCAGCTCGTCCGATCGGCTACCGATCCCAAGAACTACTTCGGTTCGATCGTCCCCGAGCTGATCGCGTTCTGCTCCGTGTGCTCGTCGGCGTCGGGAATGTGCTCGGGGTGCAGCATCTCCGCGTAACGCAACTGTTCCGGAATGCCGAACCCGTCGACGAGCAGCTCGGCGTACGGGCGTAGCGACCGGCACCGTTCGTTGATGCCCCGGGTGACGGCCTTGGCCCGTTCCGTCGAGATGTAGCGGTGCTCGATGAACCACGACTTGTCCTCTTCGATCGCCGACAGGGCGTACAGATCGCACACCATGTTCAGGATCGTCCGGGCCTCTTCGTCCTCACAGGCATCGATACCCGCGACGAACGCCTCGAGGATCACCCGGTCGATGTGGGCCTGGGCGCTGTGCAATACGTGGTCCTGCACGGCATTGAAGGCGTCGAACTCGCTCATCTCCTTCGACTTGCCCTGCAACCGGCGCGCCACGGTGGAGATCATGTACTCCTCGCGGTCCTCGAACATCTTGACCTGCGTACCGCGGTTGAAGAGGCTGCCTTCCTCCTCGTTGTCCTGCCGCGTATCGAGGATGGTTTGCATGATCGTCTCGGCCGCAGTACGTTTCAGTACCCTTTCACCGGCGAAGTTCGCGGCGAACCGCACCCATTCGACAGGACTCATGCTCTTGATGTCGTCGGCGTACGCGGTGAGCAACTGCTTGGCCACGAGTTGGATCAGCACGTGATTGTCGCCCTCGAACGTGGTGAACACGTCGGTGTCGGCCTTGAGCGCAATGAGCCGGTTCTCGGCCATGTAGCCTGCGCCGCCGCACGCTTCGCGCGCTTCCTGGATCGCCTGCGTTGCGTGCCAGGTGTTGACCGCCTTCAACCCGGCCGCCCGTGCCTCGAGCTCGCGCTGTTCCTCCGGGTCGGGGTTCTCGGCACTCTGCAGATCGTGGCACTTCGCGACGAGCTCGTTCTGCGCGAACTGCAGCGCGTAGGACTTCGCGATCAAGGGCAGCAGCCGACGCTGGTGCACCAGGTAGTCCATGATGACCACCTCGTGGTCTTCGCCGGGCGCCTCAAACTGCCTGCGCTGCAACGCATACCGCGTCGCGATGTCGAGCGCGACGCGGGCCGCGGCCGCCGCGCTCCCGCCCACCGTGACGCGCCCGCGCACCAAGGTGCCCAGCATCGTGAAGAATCGTCTGCCGGGATTCTCGATCGGCGAACTGTAGGTGCCGTCCGGGGCCACGTCACCGTACTTGTTGAGGAGGTTCTCGCGCGGAACCCGGACCTTGTCGAATTGGATCCGGCCGTTGTCGACGCCCGGCAGACCGCCCTTGTAGTGGCAGTCCGAGGTGGTGATGCCCGGCAGGTCGTTACCCTCTTCGTCGCGGATCGGCACCAGCACACAGTGCACACCGTGACCGACGCCGTCCGGCGTGATCAACTGCGCGAATACCGCTGCCATCCGGGCGGTTTCGGCGGCGCCGCCGATGTAGTCCTTACGCGAGGTCGGCGTCGGCGAGTCGATGATGAACTCTTCGGTCGCAGGGTCGTACGTCGCGGTGGTCTCTAACGCCTGCACGTTGCTGCCGTGGCCCGTCTCGGTCATCGCGAAACAGCCGAGCAGGTCGCAGTCGATGATCCGGCGGACGTATTTCTCGTGATGACGCTCGGTGCCGAGGTTCTCGATCGCACCGCCGAACAGGCCCCACTGCACACCGGCCTTGACCATCAGCGACAGGTCAGACATCGCCAGCATCTCGATCTGCGTCACCGCGGCGCCGACATCGCCGTTGCCGCCGTGCTCCTTCTTGAATCCGTCCTCGGCCGAACCCTGGGCCGCCATGATCTTCAGCTGCTCGGCGACCTTCGTCCTGGCGATGACGGGGTTCGGGGTGTAGTGCGGGCGGAAGATCTCGCTGGAGAGTTCTTCACGCAGCCGGTTCTTCACATCGCGCCAACGGCCGTCGAGCGCATTGCGCAGATGTTCCGCAGTGGTGGTCATGACTCGACGGTAGCCTTCTGCGCGCTTCCGCAAACTGTGATGTGGCAAACCCAGGCAATCCTGACTAGACCAGGTCAAACCGGAGGGGTTGAATCGTCGTCATGACCGCCCCGACCGGAGTGCCGCACACCTCGACGCACCGGCACTCCAATGTCACCGGCGGCTGGCTGCGCGCCGCGACCTTCGGGGCCATGGACGGTCTGGTCAGCAATACCGCACTCATCGCCGGTGTCGCCGCGGCCGCCAGCGCCCACACCGTCGTCATCAGCGGTGTCGCCGGGCTGCTGGCCGGTGCCTTCTCGATGGCGCTGGGGGAGTACACCTCGGTCACCACCGCCAACGAGCAGCTCGAGTCCGAGGTGCTGGTGGAGCGGCGGGCCTTCCGCAAGCATCCTGCGGCCGAGAAGGCGGAGCTGGTGGCGATGCTGATGGACATGGGCATGAGCCGCGAGACGGCGGCCAAGGCCACCGAGGAGGTTCACCAAGACGAGAGCCGCGCCTTGAACTTCCACCTCGTCCAGGAGTTGGGCGTCGACCCCCGCGAGAAGCCCTCGCCCTGGGTCGCGGGCGGATCGTCGTTCCTGATGTTCACCGTCGGCGCCATCATCCCGCTCATCCCGTACCTGCTCGGATTCGAAACCCTGTGGGCCGGACTGGCGTGCGGCGGCATCGGCCTTGCTGTCGCCGGCGGTGTGGCCGCGCGCTTCACAAGGCGCCCCGCGTGGTTCGCCTCGCTGCGACAACTCGCATTCGGGGCGGTGGCCATCGCAGCCACGTACGTCGTCGGACTGTTGGTCGGTACGGCCGTCACCTGAGTGCGGCGGGCGCTTCCAAAGCGTGCAAGTTGCCCCCGCGGCCGCAAGACCCTTGGTACCGTCCAATACGTTTTGAGCATCACCCCGGAGTCCAGGATCACATCCGGCGACTCGCCTCGACCGGGCCTGTTGCCCTGGCGAAATCTCTTCGCAGACAGGGGAAGTGGGCGACACGGTCGAGGCCCACTGCACATGGCGCTGCTCGGCCGGGCGATTGACGAGAGGTTCACGACGTGACGGCTGAACAGCAGGTTGGGCAGTGCCCGGTGGACACGTTCGAGCTGGCCGCGCTCGCCGGACCGGCCTTGACAGGATTCTCCAGCATCGATTCGCGCCAAGACCACATGCGCCCGGTGTTCCGCAACACCGAGGGTGAGGCCGGCTACTGGATGTTCACCGACTACGCCGCCATCCTCGAGGGATTGCAGCACCCGGAGATGTGGTCGAGCAGCGTGATCGTGCCGACCGATCCCGATCCGCCCTACCAGTGGATCCCGGTGATGGTCGATCCGCCGATCGACTTCGACTCGCGCCCTTCGGATCTGTTCCGATCGCACTTCTACGGCTGCTTCATCGATGACGAGCACGGCCTGGAGAACCGGTACACGATCGGCGTCGACCGCATCACGCTCGAAATCGACTTCCCGCATTCGGAATCGAACTGGCCGAACTCGCGCAAGCGGGCCGCGGAGGTGTTGGCCGGCGTTCCGGACGGGGAGTGTGCGCTGACTGTCGAGGAGAACGCCCGCCGCATGCTGCGGTTCCCGCGCAGTTGATCAGCTGTCGCCGACGGTCACCGCGGTCGCCTCGCTGAGCGCGTCGAGTTCTCGCTCCTCGACGTCGATGCCCGCGAGGTGCGAGCGGGTGAGCGCGAGCACGCCCGCGCCGAGCAGTACGGCGCCCGCGCCGACCCAATACGGCATGTGGACGTTGACCTGCTCGCCGAGCACGCCCGCCAGCCACGGCGCCAGCGCGGCGCCGGAGAACCGCACGAAGCTGTAGGCCGCCGAGGCGACGCCGCGCTCGACCGGCGCGGCCTTCATCACGGTCTCGGTGATCAGGGTGTTGTTGATGCCGATGAACAACCCCGCGACCACCACGCACGTCGCGAGCACGGCCTTGTTGTTGGTCTCGACGGCCATCACCAGCAGCGTCGCCGTCATCGCCAACAGGTTGACCAGCAGCACGGGCACGGTGCCGAACCGGTGCTGAAGCCGCGGCGCCACCACCACCGACGTGAAGGCCAGCGCGACGCCCCAGCCGAAGAAGATCAGACCGATCTGATGAGCGCTCATGTCGAGCGGGAACGGCGTGAACGCCAGCAGGGTGAAGAAGCCGAAGTTGTACAGCAGCGCGGTGATCGCCACGCCCAGCAGGCCGCGATGACGCAGCGCGCGGAAGGGATCGGCCAGCGTTGTCGCGCGTTCGGCGCGCGGCGTCGACGGCAGCAGGAAGGCCGTGACCACCACCGCGAACGCCATCAGCGCCGACACCCCGAAGAACGGTCCGCGCCACGAGATCGACCCCAGCAGACCACCGACGAGCGGACCTACCGCGATGCCCAACCCCAGCGCCGCCTCGTAGAGGATGATCGCCTGGGCCACTGACCCGCGCGCCGAGCTCACGATCGTAGCCAGCGCCGTGGCGATGAACAACGCATTGCCTAGACCCCAAAGTGCGCGCCAGCCAACGATTTCCATCACGTCGGCGGACATTCCGGCCAGGCCGGCGCCGACGATGATGACGACGAGCCCCAACAGCAGCGTGCGCTTGGGGCCGATGCGGCTGGACACCACGCCGGTGATGAGCATGGCCACACCCATGACCGCCATGTAGCTGGTGAACAACAACGACACCTGGGACGGTGACGCGTCGAGCGTTTCGGCGATGGGCTTGAGGATCGGATCGACGAGGCCGATGCCCATGAACGCGACGACGCACGCGAAGGCAACGGCCCAGACAGCTTTGGGTTGACGCCACATACGGGCGAACTCTCCTTAAGTGGTTATTTGGTGATCGTGTTCGGCGACGACGCCTCGTCGAGAAGCCGGCGCAAGACGCGCACCGCCTCGCCGAGCGTCTCCCGGTCGGAGGCGTCGAGCCGTTCGAGGTACGGATCGATCGCCGCACCGCGGTCCAACCGCACCTGCCGAAGGGTGTCCACCCCCTTCGGGGTGATGCGGATCAGCACAGCGCGGCCGTCCTCGGGGTCCACCGTTCGCGACACCATGCCCGCGTCCTCGAGGCGACGAACCTGGGTCGTCATCGTGGGCTGCGAGCAGTGGTCGAGCGCGGCGAGATCGGAGATGCGGGCTTCGCCCTGATCCTCGATCGTGGACAGCAGTCGCGCCTGGGCGTATCCGAGGGGCAGGCGAACCCGCTGTGTGGCCAATCGATTGATCCGGGCGACAACGGACAGCAGATCGGCTCCGAGCGTCTGGGTCATGCCGTCCAGATTACATAGTTTTGCTATGCGTTTCAAACAACCGGCCGTAGGGGCCGGGCCGTTACGGCTGGCAGAATCGTGCAATGACCGCGACCGGGGGCCGAACTCGCCATACCGGTCCTCTGCGTCCCGTCGAACTCGCGCAGGCCTCCGTCATGGCGGCGCTGTGCGCGGCCACCGCGATCATCGCCGTGGTCGTTCCGTTCGCGGCAGGTCTATCGCTGCTCGGCACGGTGCCGATGGGTCTGCTGGCCTACCGCTACCGCGTTCGCGTGCTGCTCACCGCGACCGTCGCGGGCGGCATCATCGCCTTCCTGATCGCCGGCATGGGCGGCTTCATGACCGTCGTGAACTGCGCTTATATCGGCGGACTGACCGGCATCGTCAAACGCCGCGGCCGCGGCACGCCGACGGTCCTGGTCGCCGCGCTGGTCGCCGGCGCGGTGTCCGGCGCGGCCGTGGTGGTCGCGCTGTCCATCCTGTCGCGGCTGCGCCACCTGATCTTCGAATCCGTCACGGCCAACATCAACGGCCTGGCCGCGGTGATAGCCCGCATCCCCGACATGGAGGGCGCGGCCGACCGCCTCAAGCGCGACTTCGCGACGGCCCTGGACTACTGGCCGCTGTTGTTCTTCAGCGCCGGGGTGATGTCGATCACCTTCGTCAGCCTCGTCGGATGGTGGGCGCTGTCGCGGGTGATGGAGCGCCTGGCCGGCATCCCCGATGTCCACAAACTGGAGTCCTCGAAAGACGTCGGCGCCATCGCCCCGGTGCCGGCACTGCTGCGCGACGTGCGGTTCCGCTATCCGAACACCGACCACGACGCGCTCGGTCCGGTGTCGCTGCGCGTCGAGCCGGGCGAGCACCTCGCCGTGACGGGCGCCAACGGGTCGGGCAAGACGACGCTGATGCTGATGCTGGCCGGCCGGGAACCGACGGCAGGCACCATCGAACGGCCGGGCGCGGTCGGGTTGGGCCGCATCGGCGGCACCGCGGTCGTGATGCAGCACCCCGAAAGCCAGGTGCTCGGCACCCGCGTCGCCGACGATGTGGTCTGGGGGCTGCCGCCCGGCAAGGCCACCGATGTCGGCCAGTTGCTGGCCGAGGTGGGCCTCGACGGCCTGGCCGAACGCGACACCGGCGGGTTGTCCGGCGGCGAGTTGCAGCGCCTCGCCGTCGCGGCGGCGCTGGCACGTGAGCCGTCGCTGCTGATCGCCGACGAGGTCACCAGCATGGTCGACCAAGAGGGCCGCGAGGGACTGATGTCCGTGCTGTCCGGGCTGACGCGGCACCATCAGATGTCGCTCGTGCACATCACGCACTACAACGACGAGGCCGACGCCGCCGATCGCACCGTCGACCTGACGGGCAACGGCGGCGCCGGCGACAACACGGACATGGTCGAGTCCGCCGAGGCCCCGGTCGCAACCGTCGAACCGGGCACCGACGCGCCCCCGGTCCTGGAACTCGTCGACGTCAGCCACGAGTACGGCAGCGGAACACCGTGGGCGGCGACGGCGCTGCGCGACATCACCTTCACGGTGCACGAGGGCGATGGCCTGTTGATCCACGGCCTGAACGGGTCGGGAAAGTCGACGCTGGCCTGGATCATGGCCGGGCTCACCGAGCCGACGTCCGGCGCGTGTCTGCTCGACGGGAAACCTGCATCGGAACAGGTCGGCGCGGTAGCGATCTCGTTCCAGGCGGCACGATTGCAGCTGATGCGTAGCCGCGTCGACCTCGAGATCGCTCCGGCGGCCGGGTTTTCCCCGCGTGATCGCGCCCGGGTCAACGAGGCGCTGTCGACGGTCGGCCTCGATGCGACGTTGGCCAAACGGCGCATCGACCAGCTCAGCGGCGGCCAGATGCGCCGCGTCGTCCTGGCCGGACTGCTGGCCCGCTCGCCGCGCGCCCTGATCCTCGACGAACCACTCGCGGGCCTCGACGCCACGAGCCAGCGCGGACTGCTGCGACTGCTGGTGGACCTGCGCCGTCGCGCCGGGCTCACCGTCGTCGTGATCTCCCACGACTTCGCCGGGCTGGAAGAGTTGTGCCCGCGCACACTGCATCTGGAAGGCGGCGTACTGGTGCCCGCACCGACGGCGGCGGGAGGCCTGCCATGACGGCGCCGACGAAGCGGCGGCAACGCCGGGGCGTCGTGCTGCTGCGTCCCGTGCCCGGCAACAGCGTGGTCCACCAACTGTGGGCGGGCACGAAGCTCCTGTTGGTCGCGGCCATCGGCGTGTTGATGACTTTCTACCCGGGCTGGGTGCCGATCGGCGCCGTCGCGGTGCTGGTGCTGATCTCGGCGCGGCTGGCAAACATCCCGCGCGGCGTGCTCCCGTCGGTGCCGCCCTGGCTGTGGGTGCTGTTGTTCCTCGGCGGGTTGACGGCGACGTTCGCCGGCGGTAGCCCGATCATCTCGGTCGGCTCGGTCGACGTCGGGCTGGGCGGTCTGCTGAACTTCCTGCGCATCACCGCGTTGTCGATCGTGCTGCTCGGGCTCGGGGCGATGGTGTCGTGGACGACGAACGTCGCCGAAATCGCCCCGGCCGTCGCGAAACTGGGCCGACCGCTGCGACTGCTGCGAATACCGGTCGACGAGTGGGCGGTCGCGTTGGCGTTGGCGCTGCGCGCGTTCCCGATGCTGATCGACGAGTTCCGTGTGCTCTACGCCGCGCGCAATCTTCGGCCGAAGCAGGTGCACACGCGACGCCGCGGACGGTGGCGCCGTTGGTGGCTGGAGGCGATCGACCTGCTGGCCGCGGCCATCACCGTCGCACTGCGGCGCGCTGACGAGATGGGTGATGCGATCACGGCGCGTGGGGGGGCCGGCCAGATCTCGGCGGCACCGTCGGGCCCCAAAGCCATCGACTGGTGGGCGTTCCTCATCGTCGCGACGCTGTGCGGGGTGGCTCTGGCGCTCGAGCTGACAGTGGCGGGCACCAGCGCCGTCACGCGTTGATCACCGCTGCGCGGCGGCGTTCGCGGCCTGCTGAGCCGCGGCGAGCGTCGACGGCACATCGCGCCTGCCGAGGAACATCTCGTCGAAGTACGGTTTGAGCGCGTTGAATCCCGCGGCGAAACCCGCGCCGCCGGGAGCATCGACGCCCCGGCCCTTGAGCACATCGAAGAACGGGCTCACGTCCACGCCGCGCGAGCGCCAGTAATCGTGGTAGACGCGTTGCGCGTCGAGCACCGCGGGGACCGCCGCGCCGCCGGCGCCGAGGTACGCGTTGCCGCGCGCGCTGCCCATCCAGGCCAGCACCTCGCGTACCGCATCCGGGTGCGCGGTGGCCGAATTACCCGCGGCGGCAATCCCGTTGGTCACGCTGACCCGGCCCGCCGGTCCTTCGGGCAGCAGCGTGACACCCCAGCGGAACGGGGCGGTGTCCGCGACCGCCGCCAGGTTGTACGTGCCCGACTGGAACAGCGCCATCCTGCCTTGTAGGAACTGGTTGCGGGAGAAGTCGCCGTTGTCGTTGGTCGCCGACGCGGGTGGGGCGACGTGGTCTGTGTTGATCAGGGCCACCAGATAGCTGAACGCCTGGGCGGCCTGCGGGTTGTCGAACGCGAACCGGTCGCCGACGGAGAACACTCCGCCGGCCGAGCCGATGTAGTTGAGGTAGATGCCCTGCAAGTCGTTGGCGGCGTTGTAGCCCCATTGCCGGATCCGCTGGGAGTCGAAGCCCGCGGTGCCGGCGGCGCGGCCGTCGCGGTCGAGCGTCAGGCGGGCCAGCAGCGGCCGCAGCATGTCGACGGCCGGGTCCGGCGACCACCGCAGCGCGGCCAACTCGCCCGGGCCGACGCCGGCCGCCGCCAGCAGGTCGGCGTTGTAGTACAGCGCGATGCCGGCGTCGGTCAGTTGCGGTACACCCCAGAGCTTGCCCTTGCGGGTGAACTGGTCGACCACCGACGGCTCCCACGCCCGCTGCGGCTGACCGATGTCCATCAGCCGCCCGCTGTCGGCGTATTCGGCGAAGTACGCGTTGCTGATCCAGAAGATGTCGTCGGCGCCACCGCCCGCGACGTCGGTGCGCAAGGTGTCGAAATACGTGGAGTAGGCGACGACGTTGACGTTCACCGCGATGCCGGGATGCTCACGACCGAACTCGGAAAACGACTTTCGGTAGGCCTCGGCGACCTGCTCGTCCCACAGCCGCACGGTCACCACAGTGCGTGCACCCGAATCGTTCGGCCGTCCGAGCAGCATGGCTGCGACGAGCAGCAGCACACCCGTCACCGCCACACCAGTCGCGAACAGTGTCGAAAACCTCGGCCGCGGAATCATTTCAGTCCCGTCACGACGATCGAGCGCACCATGTGGCGCCCCAACGCGATGAACAACACCAGCAGGGGCACGATCGCCACCGTCGTCGCCGCCATCACCAGCGGCCACTGCGCGTTGTAGCGCGACTGCAGGCCCGCCGTCGCGACCGTCAGCACCTGCCACCGACTCCCGCTGGTGATCACCAGCGGCCACATGAAGCTGTTCCACTGCGAGACAACGGTGATCAGTGCCAGCGTCACCAGGATCGGCCTGCTCGCCGGCAACACCACGTGCACGATCACGTCCAACGTGTTGGCGCCGTCGATGCGCGCGGCGTTGATGAGATCACCCGGGATGCCCCGGAAGTACTCCCGCAGCAGGAAGATCGCGTACGGCGAACCGAACATGAACGGCAGCACCAACGCCCAGAACGTGTTCCGCAGCCCGGCCTCGGCCATCATCAGATACAGCGGGACGACGGTCACGGTCGCCGGCACCATCAGCGTCGCGAGGTAGCCCCAGAACAGCGCGTCGCGGCCGGGGAACTGCAGCCGTGCGAACGCATACGCCGCCAGCACCGAGAAGGTCAGCTGGCCGAGCAGGATCACCGCGGTCATCAGCGCGGTCACCACGACGGCCCGGCCGAAGCCGGCGTCGGTCAGGTTGGCGTAGTTCTGCAGGGTGGGCGGCAAGGGCAGCGACAGTGGCGACTCGGTGTCGAACGCGCGCGGATCCTGCAGCGAGGTCAGCAGGCCGAGGACGAACGGTGCCAACGTGATCAACGCCCCCGCCATCACGACGGGGTAGACGACGGCGGCGGACGCGGCGCGACTAGGTGAGGTCATAGCTGATCCGCCGCCGGAAGTAGAGCTGCTGGACGATCGTCACACCGACCAGCAGCACGAACAACACCACCGCCATCACCGCGGCCCGCCCCACCGCAGCCGCGCCGAACGCCTCGGCGTAGATGCGATGCGCCACCAGGTCCGTCCGGTTCTGCGGTCCGCCACCGGTCAACGCGTACACGGTGTCGAAAACCTGAGCGGCGCTGATGATTCCGGTGACCAGGACGAAGAACAGCGTCGGCCGCAGCATCGGCAGGGTGATGTGGCGGAACCGCTGCCACGTCGTCGCCCCGTCGGTGCGGGCAGCGTTGTGGATGTCGGTGGGAATGTTGAGGATGCCCGCGAGGAAGAACAGCGTCACGTATCCGACGTTGGTCCACACGACCACCGCCGACACCACCGGCAGCGCCAGCGTCGGATCGGTGAGCCATCCGATCTGGCGGCCGAGTAACGTGCTGACCGCCCCGTCGGTGGGCGCCAGGATCCAGCGCCACAGCACCGCGATCGCCAGTGGCGCACAGATCCACGGCAGCACATACAGCGTGCGGAAGAACCCGCTGCCCGGCAGACCGCGGGACAACAGGCCGGCGGCGGCCAATCCCAACAGGGTCTGAGTCGGCACCACCAAGGCGACGAACAGCAGGGTCACGAGCAGCGACGTGCCGAAGGACGGGTCGGTCAATACCGACTGCCAATTGCGCAGGCCGACAAACTCCATCGGGCTCAGCAGGTCCCACCGGTGCAGCGACAGCCAGAGCACCACGAGCATCGGCAGCAGCATGAACGCGACGACTCCGAACAGGCTCGGGGCCAGGAGCGCGTACGCGGTCGCGGCGGTGCGGCGGCGCTGTGCCATCCGACTCATTAAAGCGGGCCGACGGCGCCACCACTACGGTTGGGGACGTGACAGCCACCCGTCGAGTCGACGCCGACTTCCTGGACCTGCCGCGCCACCAGCTGGCCGATGCGGCGACGTCGGCGGCCGTGGCCGCTGGCGCCAGCTACGCCGACCTTCGCATCCACGCGGTCACCTCCGAGTACGTGCAACTGCGTGACGGTGAACTGCAGACCGCGGTCGTCGACCGCGAGATCGGCCTGGCGGTTCGCGTGATCGTCGACGGAACGTGGGGCTTCGCCTCCCACGCCGAGCTCAGTGCCGATGTCGCCGCCGAGACCGCACGCCGCGCCGTGCGGGTGGCCAGGACGTTGACGGCGCTGAACGCCGAACGCATCGAGCTGGCGCCCGAACCCGTGTACACCGACGCCACTTGGGTTTCGGACTATGCGATCGACCCGTTCACGGTCGGCACACCCGACAAGCTCGCGGTTCTTGGCGAGTACTCGGGTCGGCTGTCGGCCGCCGACGGTGTCGATCACGTCTCGGCGGGTCTGCAGACCGCCAAGGAGCAGACGTTCTACGCCGACACGTTCGGGTCGACGATCACCCAGCAGCGGGTGCGGGTGCAGCCGTCGCTCGAGGCGGTCGCCGTCGACGCCGCCGCGGGGTCGTTCGAGACGATGCGGACATTGGCCCCGCCGACCGCGCGGGGGTGGGAGTACGTCGCCGATGACGGTGTGTGGAACTGGACCGAGGAACTGGCGATGCTGCCGACGTGGCTGGCCGAGAAGGTCAAGGCGCCCAGCGTGACTGCGGGACCTACGGACCTCGTCATCGACCCGTCGAACCTGTGGCTGACCATTCACGAGTCGATCGGCCACGCCACCGAATACGACCGGGCGATCGGCTACGAGGCCGCGTACGCGGGCACGTCGTTCGCCACGCCCGACAAGCTCGGCACCATGCGCTACGGGTCGCCGGTCATGAACGTGACCGCTGATCGGACGGTCGAATACGGCTTGGCGAGCGTCGGTTTCGATGACGAGGGGGTGCAGGCGCAGACATGGGACCTGGTGCGCGACGGCATCTTCGTCGGCTACCAACTGGATCGGGTGTTCGCGCCGCGGCTCGGGGTGGAGCGCTCCAACGGCTGCGCCTACGCCGATTCGCCGCACCATGTTCCGATCCAGCGGATGGCCAACGTGTCGCTGCGGCCCAGCGCCGACGACGTGAGCACCGAGGATCTGATCGCCCGCGTGGACGACGGCATTTACATCGTCGGCGACAAGAGTTGGTCGATCGACATGCAGCGCTACAACTTCCAGTTCACGGGCCAGCGCTTCTTCCGGATCCGCAACGGCCGGCTCGACGGCCAGGTGCGCGACGTGGCGTATCAGGCGACGACGACGGACTTCTGGGGGTCGCTGGAGGCCGTCGGTGGGCCGTCGACGTGGCGGCTCGGCGGGGCGTTCAACTGTGGCAAGGCGCAGCCGGGGCAGGTGGCGGCGGTGAGCCACGGGTGCCCGTCGGCGTTGTTCCGCGGAATCAACGTGCTGAACACGCGCGAAGAGGCGGGGCGGTCATGATCGGCGCGCAGCAGGTCGTAGAGATTGCGCTCGCCGAGGCGGCCCGGCGGGGAGGGGCCGACGAGACGATCGTGTTGGTGACCGATCGCGCCGACGCGTCGTTGCGGTGGGCGGGCAACTCGATGACCACCAACGGGGAGTCGAGAACGCGCTACACAACGGTGATCTCGGTGGTGCGCAAGGGCAGCGAATCGCATGTCGGATCGGTGCGGTCCAGCGAGGTGGATCCACCGACGATCGCGGGACTGGTGGCGGCGTCGCAGGAGGCCGCGCGGTCGGCGCCCGCGGCACGCGACAGCGCGCCGCTGCTGGCAGGCGGTGACGCGCCCCCCGACTGGGACGCCCCGGTCCCGAACACCGGAGCGGAGGTGTTTTTGCCGGTGGCCGACGGTCTCGCCCAGGGGTTCCGGGGCAGCGACCGGCTGTACGGGTATGCGCGGCACATCCTGGAGACGACGTTCGTGGCGACCTCGGGCGGGCTGAGGCGGCGGTTCACGCAGCCGACGGGTTCGGTCGAGATCAACGGTAAGCGCGACGGCGCAAGTGCGTGGGTGGGTGTCAGCACCGCCGACTTCGCCGATGTGCCAATCGATTCCATGCTCGATGAGTTGTCGACGCGGCTCGGGTGGGCCCGCAAGACGGTGGAGTTGCCGGCCGGGCGCTACGAGACGATTCTGCCGCCGTCGGCGGTGGCCGATCTGATGATCTTCCTGACATGGTCGATGGACAGCCGGGGCGCGCAGGAGGGACGCACGGCGTTCTCAGCGCCGGGCGGCGGCACGCGGGTGGGGGAGCGGCTCACCGATCTGCCCCTGACGCTGTACTCCGATCCGTATGCCGAGGGACTGGCGTGTACGCCGTTCGTCGCGACATCGACGTCGTCGGAGCGGATTTCGGTGTTCGACAATGGGATGGACATCGACCGGGTCGACTGGATCCACGACGGCGCGATCAACTCCCTGGCGTATTCGCGTGCCGCGGCAGCGGAGTTCGACGCGACTCCGGCGGTGCCTGCCGACAACCTGTTGATGACGGGCGGGGAAGCGCCGCTGGCGGACATGATCGCCCGCACCGAGCGCGGGCTGCTGCTGAGCACGCTGTGGTACATCCGCGCGGTCGACCCGACGGTCCTGTTGCTGACCGGCCTGACGCGCGACGGCGTCTACCTGATCGAGGACGGCGAGGTGACTGCGGCCGTCAACAATTTCCGGTTCAACGAGAGCCCGCTGGACCTGCTGCGGCGGACGACGGAGGCGGGCGTCAGCGAGGTGACGCTGCCGCGCGAGTGGGGGGATTGGGCGACGCGTGCGGCGATGCCATCGCTGCGGATTCCCGACTTCCATATGTCCTCGGTGAGTCAAGCGCAATAATCGATGCGTGGGCGCTGATGAGCTAGCCGATCGGATCGCAGGTTTGGTGGCGATGTCGTCGGGTGACAGGCAACGGGACACGCTGATCCGGTTGACGTGCGGCAGGGCCTTGTCGTTGCCGCCGCTGGCGGTGGAGGTCGACCTGGTCGACGAATCCACCGAAGGCGACCGGGTGGTGGCGGCGTTCGCCGAGCAGTTCGCGACCGACGTCTCGGGGATTGGTGACAACCAACGTAAGAGGCTGTTGGAGACATTGGGCGACAACGCGTTTCGGACCGTGGTGGCGATCTTCATCGCCGACTTCGTACCGCGATTGTGGGCCGGGTGTGAGGCGCTGGGCCTGGGCAGGCCGGGCTACACGAAGGTGGTCGAGTGGGATCACGAGTCCGATCCGGTCGGCGCGCTGCTGAACGGGTTCGCGCCGGCGGTGGCGCGGTTGCGGGGGCTGGATCCGGTGACGACGGAGATCGTGCGGTTGCGGGGCGCGACGCAGCACAACTGCCGGCTGTGCAAGTCGTTGCGCGACGGCGACGCGCTGGACTCGGGCGGTTCGGAGGAGATGTACACCCAGATCGAGCGGTACGACTCGGCGGAGGGCCTGAGCGACGCGCAGAAGGCGGCGCTGCGGTACGTCGACGCGCTGATCTGGTCGCCGGCGAACATCGACGCGGAGGTCGCGGCGGGGGTGCGGCGCCATTTCTCGGAGAAGCAGGCGTTCGAGCTGACGCTGGACGTCATGCGCAATGCGTGCAACAAAATCGCGGTGTCGCTGGGGGCCGACGCGCCGCGGGTGGCCTCGGGCACCGAGCGGTACTCGATCGGCGACGACGGGCAACCGGTGTACGCCGATATCGCCTGACCACCGGTTTCCAGCGATGTGGGAACATGGTGCCGCGCATCGCGCCGGGGGCGGTAGCTCAGTCGGTTAGAGCCGCGGACTCATAATCCGTTGGTCGCGGGTTCGAGCCCCGCCCGCCCCACTTGCCTCGTGTATTACTGCGGTTGATGGCTGACATTTGGGCTTCGGCTGATGGCTGACAGTGTTTCGGCTGATGGTTGACAGTTACTTCGGTTGATCCTTGACACTCCCTGGATGAGGGAGTTGAGCGTGGCTGAGCAGCGGTATCAGGCTGTATTGGCGGTGA
>NZ_LZJE01000174.1:0-4566 GCF_001666865.1 Mycobacterium sp. E136 | reverse complement strand
GGCAGGCCTGAGTCCCGGCGGGCATGGTCGGCGCGGACACCGCAAAGGTGCGCTCGGCGGCCGCGCGGTCTTCGATCGCCCGGGGGAACCTCATGAGACGACTTAGGATGGAAGTGTGCTGAAGCTACGAAATCTGCTCGCGGTGGCGAGCCTCGCGGTACTCACCGTGGTCTCCGCCCCGACTAGTTCCGCGGGTGTCGCAACGCCGACCGATGTAGCCAGCATTCAACCGGCCGGCCAGACAGTCGGTGTGGCACATCCGATCACGGTGACGTTCAACCGGGCGATCGAAGACCGCGCGGCCGCCGAGCGCACCTTTGCGGTGTCCGCGCCGACCATGCCCGCCGGGACTCAGGCCGGGAAGTTCGCCTGGCTCGATGACCGTGTGCTGCAGTGGACTCCGGAGCAGTTCTTCCCGGCGCATTCGACCATCACAGTCACGGCGGGGAACACCAAGGCCAGTTTCCAGACCGGAGCCGAGGTGCTCGGGGTGGCCGACATCGACGCCCACACCTTCACCGTCAGCATCGACGGCGAAACCATGCGCGAGATGCCCGCATCGATGGGCAAGCCGAAGTACCCGACACCCAGGGGATCGTTCACGGTGCTCGAGAAGCAGAGCCCGGTGATCATGGATTCGCGCACCATCGGCATTCCGCTGTCCGATCCCGAGGGTTACAAGCTCACCGTCTACTACGCGGTTCGCATCAACTGGGGTGGGGTGTACGTGCACTCCGCACCGTGGTCGACGGGTTCGCAGGGGTATGAGAACGTCAGCCACGGCTGCATCAATCTCAGCCCGGACAACGCAGCGTGGTACTACGACACGGTGAGCATCGGCGACCCGGTCATCGTTCAGTAGCCGCCGACACCTTCACGCCGGTTGAGCGCCGGCGTGAAGGTTCTTCGCCGTCGGTGAGTTCTCCACCGTGGACGGATCAGGGTACGTGCCGAGCACTCGGTCGGCCGTCCCGGAGCTGGTGACCGTGAACCAGTAGTGCTCGTTCTTGAAGTGATGATGGCGATGGTTACGCCAGACCGCCCGATAGAGAGCGGTTTTCGGTTTGTAGTCGCTGTGGATCAGATAGTGCGTCCACTCGTACACCAGTCCGAGCACGCCGATGCAGACGAGGTACGACAGCCCGAGACCCAGGCGGGGGAACGCCAGGAGGCCGATGGCGACGGTCACCGGTAAAACCCACGTGGCCAGGGACTTCCATGGGATGAAGATCAGCGGGATGCTGCGCGGATCGCTGTGGTGCCCCCGGTGTTCGCGGGCCAACAGCGGATCGATCGTCAAGGGTCCCAGCCGTTTCGGCCGCCAATGCAGGACGAAGACGTGGATGATCCATTCGAAGAACGGGAAGACCGCGAGCATCACCACCGGCACGACCGCATCGGTGATCTGCCAGTCGCCGACGACGATGCGGGCCACCGCCGCGGCCACCAGGGTGGCGCCGATCATCCAGGGGGAGGGGTGTTTTGAGAACTCACCGAGTGCATCAGCGAGCGTGAACGATTTGCGCGCGCGACGTGCGTCCGTGGTTGTCATCGCTGTTTCTCCAGATCGTCGAGAGCGTGCAGCAGGGCTGTCGTCGCCGGCTCGAGAAGGTTCTGGGCGGCCTGCCGGGCCCGCGGCGGATCGCCGGCCGTGATCGCGTCGGCCAATTCCCGGTAGGCCTGCGGCCTGCCGACCTCGTCGGCCATCACCGCCGCTAGTGCGGGGAGCGCCGGTTCGTAGGTGGCCCGCAGTGTGTTGTACATCAGCCGGAAGGCGATCGAGTCGGCGCCGTCGACGATGTGGTCCCAGAACGTCAGGGCGTGACGTTGCTGTTCGACGGGATCGTCCGCGGCGGCCAGGTCCTGCAGAGCTTGATCGAGCGATGGGGCCAGGTTCGTGCCGCCGCGTTCGGCGGCCAGTTCGGCGACTTTGGGGCCGTTGTGCAGCCGCGTCTCGAGGATGCTCCGGACGACGGACAGATCGAGTTCGCCGCCCCGGATCAGGAGGCGGGGAAGCAGGTCCAGGCCGGCGTGGCGCCGGAAGTCACGGACCGTGGTGGCGTCGCCCTGGCGCACCTCAACCAGACCCGCGGCCGTGAGCCGCTTGAGCGCCTCGCGGACAGCGGGGCGGGAGACGCCGAGGACCTCGGCCAATCTGCGCTCGCTGGGCAGCGACTCGCCGGGCTGCATCTGCCCGCTGAGCACCTCCGACACGATCTGCTCGAACACGTCTTCGGGCACGGAGCGCCGATTTACCGGTTGCAGGGCCATGCCGCCAGAGTGCCAGCCGACCGGACAGAGGTCAAGTGGTCAGACCAGTGATCAAGAAGCGGAGAGGCGTTCCTTCATCATCTCGGCCAGCGTCAACGTCGCCGACAGGGGTCGGACCATCACCGTGAGCTCACTGATCGCGCCGCTCTCGTCGGTTCGGATGAAGTCGCAGCCTTCGATGTCCTTGTCGCCGACCTTGGCCTGGAACATCAACGCGTGATCGGACGCGTCGGGCGCTCCGATCTCGCGGACGTACCGGAAGTCTTCGAAGACCTCCATCACGGCCTTCAGGATGTGGCGCAGCGCGTCGCGCCCCTGGTAGGGGGTGAAGACGACGGGGCTACGGAACACAACGTCGTCGCGGCACAACGCCATCATGGCGTCGAGGTCGGCGGCCTCCACCGCTTGGCGAAATTTGTGCACGGTGCCCGCTCAGCAGTTGGCTTCGATACGGAAGGTGGCAGTCACCGCGTTGCTTGGGTTGTCGGTGAAGGAGCCGTCGGCCGAACCGGTGATCGTGAACTTGCCACCGGTGCCCTTCACCTCAGCCTCGCCGATGTTCCCTTTCCAGAAGTTGCCGGTGAAGCCACCGAAGTCGTTGAACGTGACCGCCTCGACGGTCACCTTGTCTCCGGTGCCGATGTTGGCCGTGAAGCCTTTCGTGTCCTCGGGCGTCTCGATCGTCCACAGCCACCCGGATTGCTTGCACAACACCGCGTGCGGGCCACCGGTGCTCTCGCCGTTGATGGTTACCTTCGCGGTCGTCCCCCCGAGTGCGGCGGGCGGCGTCGAGCAGCCCGCGGCACCGGCGACGAGCATGACTGCGGCTGCCGCAACGAGTCGGTTGTCCATGACGCCAGACTCTATTGGTGTTTGCGGCCGCACATGCGCGGTTCGGTCGGACTACCCGCAGAGCAGGACACTCGTGCCGATCACCGCAAGGCGGTCGCGGTGGCGTCGTCGGCGGGGAGGAAGGCCTCGATGGAGAGCTCAGCGGCGGTGAGGTCGAGCGCGGTGCCGAATGTCGTGACGGTGGACAGAAAGGTCAGCAGCCGCCCGTCGGGTGTGTAGAGCTCGAGCGGCACCGCGACGCCGCCCAGATCCGACGAGCCGCCGGAACCGCCGGGGTAGGAATCGATTTCGGCCAGCAACGTCGACAGCTCGTGCGATCCGCTGACGGCGACCTCGCGCCGGAGGCGCTCGATGAGATGGTGTCGCCACTGCGCGAGGTTACGGATCCGGGGCGCCAACCCGTCGGGGTGCAGGGCGATCCGCAACGCGTTGGGCGGTTGGAGAAGCTCGGGGGCTACACCCTCCAACAACACGCCGGTACCCTCGTTCGCCCGCACGATCTGCCAACCGCGATCCACCACGATGCAGGGAAAGGGGTTGTAGGCGTTGAGGACTCGGTCGATCCCGGCCCGGACCGCGGCCATGTCCGGGTCGTCGAGTGAGCGCTCGGGATACACCGGAGCAAGGCCCGCCGCCAGCAAGAGCTGGTTCTGTTCGCGGCGCGGCACGTCGAGCACCTCGGCCAGCCGCAGCACCATCGTCCGGCTGGGCGCGGACCGGCCCGTTTCGATGAAGCTGACGTGCCGCGGCGACACCTCGGCCGCGATGGCCAGGTCGAGCTGACTGAGCCGACGACGCCGGCGCCACAACTTCAGCAGCCCGCCGAACGCCTGGGTCTGCACACCCGCGGAGGTCATGGTTGTCAGTGTGGCCTCTCGCGCACCGTGCATCCACTACGTCGCAGGTAATTGCGGCGGTTACCTCAGCGGGGGAGCGTTGACGGTGATCATCGAGCAGAAAGGAGAATCATGGGAACCCTTCCCGCCACGACGCCGATTCCGCGGTGGCTGCGGTTCGTGCTGATCTCCGACCGTGCCGGGTCGGCGTGGTACATCGGTGCCGGGTTCTTCTTCGCGCCCGTGCTGGCGGTGCTGTCGCCGTGGCCGGCGATCACCGCGGTGTGCTGGGCCGTCATCGGGCTCTTCGGGCTATGGCTCGGACTGCTCGGCATCGCGATGGCGACCGGGCTGGCGATGGTCTTGAAGTCGAACGGCGAAATACCCGAGGAGTATTGGCGCTCGATCATCGACTACTGACGCGCCTCAGATGGCGCTGTGATCGAGTGTCGTGGCTCCACTGTTTCTATGCGATGGCACCGCACAACCCGCAGCCCGTTGGTGTGGACAGACACTCATGTGTCGCATGCGGTGCCGTCGCCGTCTCGGTCGAGCCCTTTGCGATAACCCGGCTCGCCGACCTGAATTGGGGCGGCCCCGGCGGCGC
>NZ_LZJE01000173.1:0-769 GCF_001666865.1 Mycobacterium sp. E136 | reverse complement strand
CTGTGATCGCTACGGGTATCGGGGCGCTGTTCGGGCACCGCCAGCGTCGGCTGGCGCGGTACTTCGGCTGATCGTCATTCGCGCGCGACGTCGGGTTGTATCGCGGGCATGGGTACGCCGTGGAAGAGCTGCGGGTGTTCGACTCGTTCCCGCTGACGCACCATGTCGAGTGCGTCGCGGTACTCGCGCGCGGCTAAACGGGTATCCCGCCGAGAATGCAGACGTTTTTGCCCTGCCCGGGTTTCGACGACACCGCCCGCGTCCTGGACACGAAGCGGCTGGGCAAGCAGCGGGTCGAGGCCATCCAGGTGGTGCGCGCGCTGACCGTGCCGGGCTACGGCTGGCGTCATCACCCCGCGGCGGCGATGTGGGCGGGCTACGAAGAGGCCCTGGTCCGCTACGGGCTCGACATCTGCGCCGCGTGGTGCCGGCTGGGACACGCCGACACGTGCGCGACGACGATGATCACCGACCTCACCCGCACGACCGGCATCAGCAGCCCGCGCACCCAGGACGAATTGACAACGGCGGGGGAGGTGCCGCCGTGGCTCGGCGATCCGACGTTTCACCGCAGCCATCAATCGGTGCTCGTCCGCAAGGACCCGCAGCACTACCGCCGGTTCTTTCCCGACGTGCCCGACGATCTCGACTACGTCTGGCCCGGATCCGACCGACCGCGCCGCATCGCGATCTGACGATCAGCCGAAGTACCGCGCCAGCCGACGCTGGCGGTGCCCGAACAGCGCCCCGATACCCGTAGCGCTCACAG
>NZ_LZJE01000172.1:0-11220 GCF_001666865.1 Mycobacterium sp. E136 | reverse complement strand
GACGGTGCGGCCGCCGAGGTTTTCGGCACATACAGTCGCGGACAGCGCATCCGCGCGATCGCGGCGCGGATCGCGTTCGACGGTCAGCGCTGGCGGGTGGTCGCGCTGCAGATCGGTTGAGCGTTAGCCTGCTCGGCGTGCAGGGAAACTCGATCAGCGTGGAGCGTGTCATCAGGGCGCCCGCGGCCGCGATCTTCGCGTTGCTCGCCGACGCCGGGCGCCATGCGGCCTTCGACGGCTCGGGCACCGTCGGTCACGCGCCCGCTGGGAAGTCCCAACCACTCTCCGCCGGAACGACATTCGGCATGGCGATGCGGGGCAGGCCCGAGTCGCTGTTCCTGCCGTACCGGACCACGAACACCGTTGTCGAGTTCGAACCGGACCGCCGCATCGCCTGGAAGACGACGATGGGCCCGCTCGGGCTGATCGGCGGGCGCATCTGGCGCTACGAACTCGAAGCGGCGCCGGACGGCACGCTGGTGCGCGAAACCTGGGACGTCTCCGAGGACCGGCAACGCCTCATGCTCAAGATGGGTTCGACACCCAAGCAGGCCGAGGACGGGATGCGGGCCACGCTGGGTCGCATCGCCGCCCTCGTCGAGCCTTAGCGGCGGCGCATCGCCTTCTGCTCGCGGGCCTGCTGGCGCGCGGCCTCACGCCGCTGCTTGCGGGTGCCACCGCCGGCCGACGCCGCGGGCCGCGCCGGTCCGCCGTTGCCCGAGCGCTGCACCTGAGCCGAGCCGTCCTCCGACGGCCCGCTGTAGGTCAGCGGTCGCGACTCGTCGTCGATTCCCTTGGCGCGCAGACCCGTTGGCGCGGGCCGCTCCTTGGTCGCGACGCCACCCTGCGCCCGCGCCGCGGCGGCCTCGGCGAACTCGCTCAGACCGGACGGCGGGGCGACGGGCGCGACGGTGGGCTGCGGCGCGGCCTCGACCGTCACGTTGAACAGGAATCCGACCGACTCCTCCTTGAGCCCCTCGAGCATCCCGATGAACATGTCGTAGCCCTCGCGCTGGTACTCGACCAGGGGGTCGCGCTGCGCCATGGCGCGCAGGCCGATGCCCTCCTTGAGGTAGTCCATCTCGTAGAGATGTTCGCGCCACTTGCGGTCCAGCACGTTGAGCAGCACATTGCGTTCCAGCTGGCGCATTGCACCCTCGCCGGCGATCTCCTCGATCTGCTTCTCCCGCTCGGCGTACGCGCGCTCGGCGTCGGCGATCAGCGCCTCGAGCAGCTCGTCGCGGGTCAGCTCGCCGGGCTCGCCGACGGCGTCGGAGTCGATCAGGTCATGGTGGTCGATGCCCACCGGGTAGAGCTGCTTGAGCGCGGTCCAGAGCTGCTCGAGATCCCAGTCCTCGGCGTAGCCCTCGGCGGTCGCCCCGTCGACGTAGGCGGTGATCACGTCGACGAGCATCTTGCGTGCCTGTTCGGCGAGGTTCTCGCCCTCGAGGATGCGGCGGCGCTCGTCGTAGATGACCATGCGCTGCTTGTTCATCACCTCGTCGTACTTGAGGACGTTCTTGCGGACCTCGAAGTTCTGCTGCTCGACCTGCGTCTGCGCGCTCTTGATCGCGCGGGTCACCATCTTCGCCTCGATGGGCACGTCGTCGGGCAGGTTGAGCCGCGTCAACAACGCTTCGAGGGTGGCGCCGTTGAACCGTCGCATCAGCTCGTCGCCCAGCGACAGGTAGAACCGCGATTCACCCGGATCACCCTGGCGGCCGGAGCGGCCGCGCAGCTGGTTGTCGATGCGGCGCGACTCGTGGCGTTCGGTGCCCAGCACGTAGAGGCCGCCGGCGGCGATGACGTCCTCGGCCTCCCGTGCGCATTCCGCCTTGACCTGCGACAGCGTTTCGTGCCACGCCTTCTCGTACTCTTCGGGGGTCTCGACCGGGTCCAGTCCGCGCTCGCGCAACCGCTTGTCGGTGAGGAAGTCGGGGTTGCCGCCCAGCACGATGTCGGTGCCGCGGCCGGCCATGTTCGTCGCGACGGTGATCGCGCCCAGCCGGCCGGCCTCGGCGATGATCGACGCCTCCTGCTCGTGGTACTTCGCGTTGAGCACGTTGTGTGGGATCCGGCGCTTGGTGAATTGGCGCGACAGGTACTCCGAACGCTCCACGCTGGTGGTGCCGATCAGGACCGGCTGCCCCTTCTCGTAGCGTTCGGCGACGTCGTCGACAACCGCGATGAACTTCGCCTCTTCGGTCTTGTAGATCAGGTCCGACTGGTCGGCGCGGATCATCGGCTTGTTGGTCGGGATCGGCACGACGCCGAGCTTGTAGATCTCGTGCAGCTCGGCCGCCTCGGTCTGGGCGGTGCCCGTCATGCCGGCGAGCTTGTCGTAGAGCCGGAAGTAGTTCTGCAGCGTGATCGTGGCCAGCGTCTGGTTCTCGGCCTTGATCTCGACGCGCTCCTTGGCCTCGATGGCCTGGTGCATGCCCTCGTTGTAGCGACGACCGACCAGCACGCGGCCGGTGAACTCGTCGACGATGAGCACCTCGCCGTCGCGAACGATGTAGTCCTTGTCGCGCTGGAACAGCTCCTTGGCCTTCAGCGCGTTGTTCAGGTAGCTGACCAGCGGCGAGTTGGCCGCCTCGTAGAGGTTGTCGATGCCCAGCTGGTCCTCGACGAACTCGACGCCCAGCTCGTGCACGCCGACGGTCCGCTTCCGGATGTCGACCTCGTAGTGGACGTCCTTCTCCATCATCGGCACGATCCGGGCGAACTCGGTGTACCACTGCGAGGCGCCGTCGGCCGGGCCCGAGATGATCAGCGGGGTCCTGGCCTCGTCGATGAGGATGGAGTCGACCTCGTCGACGATCGCGAAGTTGTGCCCGCGCTGGACCAGGTCGTCCAGCGAATGCGCCATGTTGTCGCGCAGATAGTCGAAGCCGAACTCGTTGTTGGTGCCGTACGTGATGTCGGCGGCATAGGCCGTACGCCGCTGGTCGGGCGTCATCTGCGCCAGGATGACGTCGACGTTGAGGCCGAGGAACCGGTGCACACGGCCCATCCACTCGGCGTCGCGCCTGGCCAGGTAGTCGTTGACGGTGACGATGTGCACGCCCTTGCCGGACAGCGCGTTGAGATAGGCGGGAAGTACGCCGGTCAGCGTCTTTCCTTCACCGGTCTTCATCTCCGCGACGTTGCCGAAGTGCAGCGCCGCGCCACCCATCAGCTGCACCTTGAACGGCTTCTGGTCCAGCACCCGCCAGGCCGCCTCGCGCGCGACCGCGAACGCCTCGGGCAGCAGGTCGTCGAGGCTTTCGCCGTTGTCGACGCGCTTCTTGAACTCGTCGGTCTTGGCCCGCAGTTCAGCGTCGGTCAGCTTCTCGACATCGCCGGCCAGGGAGTCGACGTAGTCGGCCACCCCCTTGAGGCGCTTGACCATGCGGCCCTCGCCGAGACGCAGCAACTTTTGCAGCACGCTAGTTCCCCTATGGGTTGGAAGTCTTGAGCTGAACCCATGGTAGGTGACACGCGCCCCGACCCGGCCAAGCTACGTCGGGCCAGGCAAAATCGCGGCCCCGCCCGGCTCGGGTGAGCCGGACCGGGCCGGCTCAAGCGAGCCGAATCAAGCCACCGGCTCAAGCGAGCCGAATCAAGCCACCGGCTCAGGCGAGCCGAATCAAGCCGTAGTCGTAGGCGTGCCTGCGGTAGACGACGGACGGCCGGTCGGTCTCCTTGTCGTGGAACAGGAAGAAGTCGTGGCCGACCAGTTCCATCTGCGACAGCGCGTCGTCGACGGTCATCGGGGTGGCCGGGTGTTCCTTGACCCGCACGATGCGACCGGGCTCGTGCTCCTCGAGCGCCGCGCCGTCGTGTTCGGCCGGTGCGGGCTCGGGTTGCGGGGTGACCGCCGTGGCCTTGGCCACCGACACCGGGGTCTTGTCGCCGTAGTGGATCTTGCGGCGGTCGCGCGCGCGGCGCAGTCGCTCTGCGAGCTTGTCCACCGCCGACTCCATGGCGCCGTAGAAGCTGTCGGCGCAGGCTTCGGCGCGGACCACGGGGCCGCGGCCGCGAGCGGTGATCTCCACGTGTTGACAGTTCTTGCGTTGACGCCGGTTGCGCTCGTGGTCGAGCTCGACGTCGAACAGATGGATCGTGCGGTCGAATCGTTCCAGGCGTGACAGTTTCTCTGCGACGTACTTGCGGAAGTGGTCGGGGATCTCGACGTTTCGGCCGGTGACCGCGACCTCGGCGTGCGGTCGAGGTTCGGGCGTTTCGTCCTCGATCACCATCGTGCGGGAGTCCAGGGATTGGCTTGACATGCTTGGCAACTCGTTTCTTCGGCGTCCGCACGCATCAGCGTGCCCGGGTTGTCGTGGGATCCGCACCGACGGGGCTTTGCATGTCTTGCCGCTCGCCGGTGCAAGGTGTCGTCTACTCACCTCCTACCGCGTCGGCGATGCTGGCGCTTCGATCTTGAGCGCCGGCCGTGAGTCATTCACGGGTGTTGCTGCCGACGGTAGCCGCGTTCACCCGGTAGTGCCAGTGAATCTCGGTACCTGTTTCCAGTTCTTCACCTCGGTCTGATATATGGCCGGTCGCGGCGGCCCTCACGCGTTTGCCACAACCAGCACGGCGGCCACGCGAGCCCCAGTGGTGCGCAGCACGCGAACGGATTCGGCGGCCGTCGCGCCGGTCGTCACGATGTCGTCGACGACGAGCACCTCGCCCGCCACGGGCCGCACGACCTTGACCCGGCTGGCGATGTTGCGCTGCCGATCACCGGTGGACAGCCCGACCGAATCCGCCGCGAACGCGCGCGTGCGCAGCGCGGGTACGACGGTCACGCCCGGCAGGTCGGCGACCGCTGCGCGGGCCATCCGCGTCACCGGGTCACCGCCGCGCCGCCGGGCCGACGACCGGCGGGTGGGCGCGGGCACCAGCGTCAACGGGACGTCGAGAAGACCCCAGGTGAGCAGGTGCGCCACGCCGGTCCCCACGGCGTCGGCCAGCGGCCGGATCAGGTCGGTGCGGCCGTGTTCTTTGAGTGCGATGACGGCGGTCCGCCGGGGCCCCGCGTAACGGCCGAGCGAGAACACCGGCACGCCAGGGTCCAGGCGGGGCAAGACGAGATGCGGGTCCTCGGCCCTGACCGCCAGCGCCGAGGCGCAGGCCGCGCACCACCGCGTCGATGGTGCGCCACAACCGCCGCACTGCAGCGGGAGCACGAGGTCGAGCATGCGGTCAGTGTGGCGATGATCGGTGACATCGCGATACGGGTACACCGTGCGCATGCAGGACCAGCGGGAGTCTTCGATCGTCGATTGCCTGGTGAATGCGTTCGCCGATCTGATGACGGCCGATTCGGACGCATTCCGGACGAAGTTCCGAAAGATGGCCGCCGAGCCGTTCGCCTTCTTCCGCGGAAGTGCGTGCGTCTTTTACGCCGACATCGCCAAGCGCGAAGATCGTTGGGCCGATGAGCGCACGAGCCGGGTATGGATCCAGGGCGACCTGCACACCGAAAACTTCGGTACCTATATGGACGGGTCGGGGAAGCTGATCTTCGACGTCAACGACTTCGACGAGGCTTACATCGGTCACTTCACCTGGGATTTGCAACGGTTCGCAACCAGTGTCTCGCTGATGTGCTGGCAGAAGGCGCTGTCGGATCACGAAATCGGCAGGCTGATCGACACATTCGCGCGGTCGTACATCGACCAGGTGCGGTGGTTCCTCACCGCCGAAAACGACGCGAGCTTCTCGCTGAATCTCGACACAGCACGCGGAGCCGTCCTGTCCGCCTTGCAGAGTGCGCGACTGTCGACGAGGGCTGAGATGTTGGACCGGCTCACCGCGGTCGCCGACTGGGACCGGCGTTTTCGAGAAGCCGCGGGGGTCCGAAGGCTCGAGGCCGCTGAACGAGAGAAGGTCGAGACCGCGTTCGTCAAATATCTCGAGACCATTCCGAAAACCAAACGGTTCCAAGGGATCACGTACGACATCAAGGATATGATCGGCAAGACGGGCCACGGTATCGGCAGCGCCGGCCTTCCCACCTACACAGTCCTGATCGAGGGGTTCAACGAGGCGTTGGACAACGACGCCGTGCTGTCCATGAAGCAGGGCAATGTCGCCGCGCCCAGCCGCGTCGTGGACGACGACGGTCTAGGGCGGCACTTCCTGCACCACGGCCACCGAACCGCGGTGTCCCAACGCGCGCTGCAGGCACACGCCGATCCACTTCTCGGCTACACCGACATCGACGATGTCGGCTTCGTGGTCAGCGAGATATCGCCGTACGAGGCGGATCTCGATTGGAGCGAGTTGACCGAGCCGGATGAATTGGCCGAAGTGATCGCGCAGCTCGGCCGGGCGGTTGCCAAGGTGCATTGCGTCGGAGACGCTGACAGCGACCAGGACGTGGTCGAGTTCCAGACAGAGGAGGCGATCGACGCGGTCATCGGCGATCACATCGACGAGTTCTCGGCCGACCTCGTGACCTTCGGGCTGGAATACGCCGCCATCGTGCGCGAGGACCACCGTCACTTCGTCGAAGCGTTTCGCGAAGGCCGCATTCCAGGGGTTACGTCGACCTGACTTGACGAGGTTGAACCCTGGCGCAGAACTCGACGAACGCCGGTCAGCCCGGCAGGACCGGTTCGGCGCCCGGCACCAGCAGCGGGCGCACCTCGGCCCACGCCGGATCGTCCTCGGCGACCGAACCCGACAACTGCACGACCCCGCGGGCATCGGCGACGTAGACGGTCGACGGGTTGGCCGCCACCGTGGTGACCGGCATCAGCAGGTTGCGGCTCGGGCCGTCGGAGTTGACGCCGTCGAGGTTGACGTACGACACCGGATGCTGCGGATCGGTTCGGCTGACCACGATGTCGTCGCCCGTGCGCCACGACAGCGACACCACCGTGTTGCGCAACCCGTATCCCAGCCGTCGCGGATAGGTCAGCGCGTAGCCCCCGCCCGGCGTCTGCTCGACACCGGCGAGGATCACCTGGCCGTCGATGACCAGCGCCGCGCGGGTGCCGTCGCGCGACAGCTGCAATTCGGTGATCACGCCCGGGAACCGGCTCGACACCGGCGTGGAGTCGACCGGTATGCGCGCCGGTTGGCCCGAGGCATCCTGGATGACACGCACGACGTTGTTGCCGTCGATCACCACCCACACCGCGTTGTCGAGCGCCCAACTCGGGCGCGACAGGCTTCTCGCGTCCAACACCTGAGACGCGTTGCCGCCCAACGCCCCCACCCACATCGTCGACGAGGTGTCGGGTGCGCCCGGGCGCAGCGTGACGATCGACGCGACCTCCTGCCCGCTGCGCGAGACCGCCGCGGCGGTCTGGCCCGGCATCTGCCCGAACGGGCCCGGCACCCGCGGCGCCCGCTGACCGTCAAGGGCGACAAGGGAACCGCCCACCAACGCGTGCAACCCGGCCGCGACGCCGGAGGCGGCACCGGGGTCGGTGGCCGCCACGTCGGAGGTCTCCCAGCCGTCGGCGAACCGGTCGTCGAGTGCGGCGCCGTCGGCGTTGATCACGTACGGCCCGTTGACGCCGGCGCGGAACAGGGTCCAGATGAGTTGCGCCGCAAGCAGTTGCCTGCTGTGCGGGTCGGTGGTCGACAGGTTGTCCAGATCGATGCGGGCCCCGCCGTATCCGCGGCCGACGCCCATCTTGCCGCCGTCGGCGCGGGTGACCGGGCCGCGCAGCTTCAGCGGCGGGTCCAACAGGTTGCGGACGGTCTTGACCATCTCCGGTCGAGGACCGGCGATGAGCTTGCTGACCAGTTCGGTGGCCAGCTGGTCGGGATCGGACACCGCGACGTAGCGCGGGTCCGGCACGACGGTGCTGCCCGTGGGGTCGACGAAGTACAGCGTGTTGCGGCGGTACGTGGCCTGGAACTGTTGCCAATCGAGGAAGACGCCGTTGGGCAGCTTGTCGATGCGCCAGCCGTCGGGCGTCTTGATCAGTTCGATCGGGCCGGGGTCGGGCAGCGCGCCCTCCCCCGTCTCGAACACCCCCATGTCCGACAGCGAGCCGAGGATGTCGGCGCGCATGCTCACCGAGACCCGGTCCGGGCCGCGGGTTTCGACGAAGACCACGTTGTCGATCAGCAGCGCGCTGCCCGCGTCATCCCAAGCCTGCGAGGCGGATTCGGTGAGGAACTGCCGCGCGGCCAGATGCCGGTTCGCGGGATCGGCTGTCGCCTTGAGGAATTCGCGCAGCAACACATCGGGATCCATGCCCGGCGTCGGCTTGGGCAGGCTGGGCGGGGCGGGCCGGTCGACGGTTCCGATGGCCTGGGGCGACGACGAGCTGGGCACACCTGCACAACCCGTCAGAACCAAGGCCAGCAGGCTCAGGGCCGCCAGCACGCTTCTCACACGGACTCCTGCGCGGGCTCACGATCGCGATTGCGGGGCGGAGGTTCATCCGGCGCAACGGGTTTCAACGGCAGCGGACTGGTCGTCACCTTGTGCCCGCGCACGAGCGGCAACGTCAGGCGGAAGCAGGCGCCCTTGCCGGGTTCGCCCCACGCCTCGAGCCTGCCCTGGTGCAGACGGGCGTCTTCGATGCTGATCGCCAGGCCCAGACCGGTGCCGCCGGAACGCCGCACCCGCGAAGGATCCGACCGCCAGAACCGGCTGAACACCAGCTTCTCCTCGCCGGGTCGCAACCCGACCCCGTAGTCGCGGACGGTGACGGCGGCGGTGTCGTCGTCGGCGGCCATCCGGATGCGCACCGGCTTGTGTTCGGCGTGATCGATGGCGTTGGCGATCAGGTTGCGCAGGATGCGCTCGACGCGGCGCGGGTCGACCTCGGCGATGACTTCCTTGGTGGGCATGTCGACGATGAGCTCGACCTCGGCGTCGGCCGCGAGGTGTCCGACGTTGTCCAGCGCGCTCTGCACCGTCGAGCGCAGATCCAGCGACTCGACCGACAGCTCGGCGACGCCGGCGTCGTGGCGGGAGATCTCGAGCAGGTCGTTGAGCAGCGTCTCGAAGCGGTCGAGCTCGCTGACCATCAGCTCGGTGGACCGGCGCAGCGCCGGGTCGAGGTCCTCGCTGTGGTCGTAGATCAGGTCGGCGGCCATGCGCACCGTGGTCAACGGTGTCCGCAGTTCGTGGCTGACATCGGAAGTGAACCGCCGCTGCAGGTTGCCGAACTCCTCGAGCTGGGTGATCTGGCGGTGCAGGCTCTCGGCCATGTCGTTGAACGAGACGGCCAGGCGGGCCATGTCGTCCTCGCCGCGCACCGGCATGCGCTCGGTGAGGTGACCTTCGGCGAACCGCTCGGCGATGCGCGATGCGGACCGCACCGGAAGCACGATCTGGCGCGCCACCAGCAACGCAATCGCGGCGAGCAGGCCGAGCAGGACCACGCCGCCGGTCGCCATCGTCCCGCGGACCAGCGCGATCGTCGACTCTTCGTTGTTCAATGGAAAGATCAGGTACAACTCGAGATTCGTCACCGGCGACGACGTGGGGCTACCGACGATCAGCGCGGGACCGGAGAAGCCGTCGGTGTGCACGGTCGCGTACTGGTAGCTGACCTGACCGGCCTTGACGAAGTCGCGCAGAGTGTCGGGCACCTGCTGGACGGGACCGGCCGCGGTCGCCGCGCGGGGCCCGTCGCCGGGCACCACCAGAACCGCGTCGAATGTGCCCGCCAGGCCCGGTTCGGCGTCGGCGCTGCGATCGATCAGCGTGTTGCGCGCCAACTGCAGGCTGCTGTCGAGCGAGCGGGTCTCCTCACCGCCGACGATTCCGCTGACGGTGGTGCGCGCGCGGTCGATCTGTTCGGTGGCCGCGCGCACCTTGACCTCGAGGATGCGGTCGGTGATCTGACTGGTCAGCACGAAACCGAGCACGAGGATGACGGCCAGCGACAGGCCCAACGTCAACGAGACGACGCGCAGCTGCAGAGACCGCCGCCAGGCGAGGCTGATTGCCCGCCCCAACGCGCCCAGTCCGCGCACCAACGGCGCCGAACGACGATGGATGCGTCGTCTGGAACTGAAGATCACGGCGCCCGCCGGGTGGTCACCACGGCGACCGCCGTGCGGTCGAGATCACGACCACGGCCGAGCCGTGCCTGTCACGGGGGTCCGGCCTTGTATCCCACTCCTCGAACGGTGAGCACCACCTGGGGGTTCTCGGGGTCCTTCTCGACCTTCGCCCGCAGCCGCTGGACATGCACGTTCACCAAACGGGTGTCCGCGGGGTGCCGATAACCCCACACCTGTTCGAGTAGCACATCTCGAGTAAACACCTGGCGTGGTTTGCGCGCCAAGGCCACCAACAGGTCGAACTCCAGCGGGGTCAGCGAGATTTGTTCGCCCTGCCGGGTGACCTTGTGCGCGGGCACGTCGATGTCGACATCGCCGATGGAGAGCATCTCGGCCGGCTCGTCCTCGTTGCGCCGCAACCTCGCCCGAACGCGCGCGACGAGTTCCTTGGGCTTGAACGGCTTCATGACGTAGTCGTCGGCGCCGGACTCCAGGCCCAGCACCACGTCGACGGTGTCCGTCTTGGCGGTCAGCATGACGATCGGCACGCCGGAGTCCGCACGGAGCACCCGGCAGACGTCGATGCCGTTCATACCGGGCAGCATCAGGTCCAGCAGCACCAGATCGGGCCGCAGTTCGCGGACCGCGGTCAGCGCTTGGGTGCCGTCACCGATGACCGCGGTGTCGAAACCTTCCCCCCGCAGCACGATGGTGAGCATCTCGGCGAGCGACGGGTCATCGTCGACAACCAGAATCCTTTGCCTCATGGAGTCCATGGTGTCACCGAATTGCGATAAACCCCGGCTACCACACGGCGCGTTTCGCGTGTTGACCGGCGAATGTGCCCGAACGGGCCTACCGAGCGTCCAGTTCGGCGGCCAGGGCCGCGGCGTCGACGTCGGGTCCGGCCACCGTCCAGGGCCCGCACCAGTGCGCGGCGGCCAGCCCGGCGTAGACGTCGGAGGTGCGTTGCTGCAGCCCGCCGTCACGCTCGTAGGCGTCCTTGGCCCGGTCGGCCTCGGTGTTGGCGCGGTGCTCGGCGCGCTGGGCGGCGAGTTCGGTCGGGACGGCGAGCAGCACCTGGGCGTCCGGTCGCGGGAGCGCGAGCCGTTCGTACTCCAGCACGCGCACCCACTCGACGACCTCACCGTCGGCGTCCTGGTGCAGCCGCGCGGCGCTGTAGGCGGCGTTGGACGCGACGTAGCGGTCGAGGATGACGACGTCGTAGGCGGTCTGCAGGCGTTT
>NZ_LZJE01000171.1:0-20121 GCF_001666865.1 Mycobacterium sp. E136 | reverse complement strand
CACGAGTTCGAGCGCGATGGTGTTCAGCGTCACCGGGCTGCTCCTCATCCGACGGTTGGTTCCCGCGCGCGGCAGGTCCTCGCTGACCCGACTTTTTCCAATCCCGCGCTCCCTCGGGAAGCCTCACCATACAGACAGTGCGTTCCGGCGCCGCCTCTCGAGGGCTCGCAGCCGATTCCCAGCTCTCGATCACCTACCTGCCGACTGCGGTTGGTACCAACGGAGCCATGACACCCGGACGACAATGCCTGGACACCGCCGAAGGTGTTCTCATCGCTCTTCGACACTGCACGGTCGACGAGGCGTTTCGCGAGATGATCCGCGCGGCCCAACAACATCAGGTGCCGCTGTTCACGCTCGCCGATGCGCTCGTCACGGCCGCGGGCGGCAAGGCGGAATGCCCGAATGCGGCGGCACGGACCGCGGTGCTCGCCGAATGGGGTGCGCTGCTGAAGACGCCCGCTCGGCTGTGAATCCGGCGACGCGATAGCGCCCCGAACCGTCGTCGGTTTCACAAACGAGGAGGAGCCGCGGCTGCTCGTACTGTGGATGGAGTGAGCCTCGCACCCACCGCCGTCACCTTCGCCGACCGTTATGCCAGCGACCTGCCCGAGTTGGCGGTGCGCTGGCAGGCCGAGGCGGCGCCCGACCCGCGGCTGCTTGTCCTCAACGAACCGTTGGCCGCCGAACTCGGCATCGACGCGACCTGGCTGCGCGGGCCGGACGGGCTGCGGCTGCTGGTCGGCACGCAACTCCCCGGCGAGGCCACCCCGGTCGCGCAGGCGTACGCCGGACACCAGTTCGGCGGATACGTGCCGCGGCTGGGCGACGGGCGCGCGCTGCTGCTGGGCGAGCTCACGACGACCTCCGGCGAGCTGCGCGACCTGCACCTGAAGGGGTCCGGCGCGACGCCGTTCGCCCGCGGCGGCGACGGGCTGGCGGCCGTCGGACCGATGCTGCGCGAGTACATCGTCAGCGAGGCGATGCACGCCCTGGGAATCCCGACCACCCGCTCGCTGGCCGTCGTCGCCACCGGACGCCAGGTGCAGCGCGAGACGCCGCTTCCGGGCGCCGTGCTGGCGCGGGTGGCCAGCAGCCATCTGCGGGTCGGCACGTTCCAGTACGCCGCGAACACCGGCGATATCGATCTGCTTCGGCGCCTGGCCGACCACGCGATCGACCGGCACCACCCGCAGGCCGCCGAGGCGGGCAACCCGTATGTCGCGCTGCTCGAGTCGGTGATCGCGGTGCAGGCGGCGCTCATCGCGAAGTGGATGCTGGTCGGTTTCGTGCACGGCGTGATGAATACCGACAACATGACGATCTCCGGCGAGACCATCGACTACGGGCCGTGCGCCTTCATGGAGGCCTACGACCCAGAGACCGTGTTCAGCTCGATCGACTCGTGGGGCCGCTACGCCTACGGCAACCAGCCGGCCATCGCGGTGTGGAACCTGGCCCGGCTGGCCGAGGCCCTGCTCCCGTTGTTCGCCGACGAGCAGCGGCGGGCGATCGCGATCGCCGAGGGCAGCCTGGCCGGCTTCGCGCCCAAGTTCCAGGACGCGTTGTCCGCGGGCATGTGCGCGAAACTTGGCTTGGCAGAGACGCCGGACGAGATCGCGGTGCCGCTGATGAACGATCTGATCGCCCAACTGCACCAGAGCCACGTCGACTTCACCTCGTTCTTCCGTCAGCTCGGACACGCCGCCCGCGGCGACGACGAGCCCGCGCGCGGGCTGTTCCTCGACCTGGCCGCCTTCGACGAGTGGCTGGTGCGCTGGCACGCGTTGCGGCCCGACGCGACGCTGATGGACCGCACCAACCCGGTCTACATCCCGCGCAACCATCTGGTCGAGGAGGCTCTGACCGCGGCGACCGACGCCATTGGCGGCACCGCCGCCGAAGGCGACCTCGAGCCGCTGTATCGGCTGCTCGACGCCGTGACCGCGCCGTACGACGAGCGTCCCGGTCTGGCGCGCTACGCCGAGCCCGCGCCGGAGGACTTCGGGAAGTACCGAACCTTCTGTGGGACCTGACCGGGCAGCCCTAGACTGCGTTCATGACTTTGCGACGGCATTTGATCGCGGGGCTTTTCGCGGCTGCGCTGGCGGCAGCGCCCGTTTCACCCGTCGTCGCGGCGGCGCAGCCCGGCAACTGTTGCTGCCCGCCGGGCCAGACCGGCGTCATCTACGGATGCTCGTCGTTCTGCGTCGACGGCAAGGCGCTCGACACCAGCACGGGTCTGTGCGTTCCGGTTCCGCCGCCTTACCCGCATCCGCCCGTCACGCAGTGACCTGAGTCAGCCGGTCTGCTGAAGGTCGCCGCGCGCGAGGCAGATTTCGGCGAGCTCATCGAGCGACAACGGCAGTACGCGCGCGAGCGCGGCGATCGTCGTGAACGACGGCGTCGCCAGTCGGCCGGTCTCGATCTTGCGGAGCGTTTCCGGTGAAATCGCCGCCGCCTCAGCCACTTCCGCGAGTGTGCGCTCGCCGCGAGCCTGCCGGAGTTGCTCGCCGATGCGCTTACCGGCGGCGAGTTGTTCTGCGGTCAACGGAAGTCGCACCATGCTCGGCAGCCTACCTCGACGCGGTATGAAAATACCGCGCGCGCCGTTAGGCTGGTATTTTCATACCGGTCAGGAGGTCAGTCAGTGCTGGAGTTGAAGACACCGAGGGAAGTCGCGGCGATGGACGTCACCGGTAGCTTCCTCGCCGAACTGCTCGACGATCTCGCTGCGCGCGCCCAGCCCGGGGTGAACCTGCTGGACCTAGAGCACCGCGCCAGGACGTTGATCGCCGACCGCGGCGCCGAGTCCTGCTACTGGGACTATGCGCCGTCCTTCGGCCGCGGGCCGTTCCGCAACGTCATCTGCCTGTCGGTGAACGACGCTGTGCTGCACGGACTTCCGCACGACTATGTGCTGCGCGACGGTGACCTGCTCAGCATGGACATCGCGGTGTCGATCGACGGATGGGTCGCCGACTGCGCACGCAGCATCATCGTCGGCACCGCGGCCGCCGAGGATCGGCGCCTCATCGCCGCCACCGAACAGGCGCTCGAGGCGGGCATCGCCGCGGCGCTTCCCGGCAACCGCCTCGGCGACATCTCCGCGGCTATCGGCGCCGTCGCCGCCGACTACGGATATCTGGTCAACACCGAATTCGGCGGCCACGGGTTGGGCCGCACCATGCACGAGGATCCGCACGTCCCCAACACCGGGCGCCCGGGCCGCGGGCTCAAGCTGCGCCCCGGGCTGACGTTGGCACTCGAACCGTGGTTCGCCGCAGGCACGAACAAGATCGTCTACGACCCCGACGGGTGGACCATCCGCTCGGCCGACGGCTCGCGCACGTCGCACAGCGAACACACCATCGCGATCACCGACGGCCCGCCGCTCGTGCTCACCCGCCGCGAGCGCGTCACCAGCCCGCCGGGCGGCGGCGAAGGTTAAGCCCGCGTCGTGTCGGTAATTCAAGATCTATGCCCGACGAACCACTGCGCCGCGACCTGCTACAAGAGCTTCTCCATGCGTACGGCCCGTGCGGCCAGGAGAACTCCGTGCGCGATGTGTGCCGCCGCGAGCTGGAGCCCCACGCCGACGAGATGTGGGTCGACGAGGCGGGAAATCTCGTCGGCCTGATCCACGGCCGGGACCGGCAGGCGCAGGCGATCCGCGTGATGGCGCACATGGACGAGCTGTCGATGCTCGTCAAGCGCATCAACGATGACGGAACGCTGCGCATGACGCCGCTGGGCACGATGTATCCGGGGAACTTCGGCCTGGGCCCGGTCGCACTGCTCGGCGATCAGCGCACCGTCTGCGGCGTGCTGACGCTCGGCTCCGAGCACACCACCAAGGAGAGCACGCGCATCTGGGAGACCAAACCCGATCAGGGTGATCAGGCGCTGGACTGGCTGCACGTGTACGTCTTCACCGGCCACAGCCCCGACGAACTCGCCGAGGCCGGCATCAAACCGGGCACGCGGGCGTGCGTGCACCGCAGCAAGCGCACTTTGATCGACGTCGGCTCGGACTACCTCGGGTGCTACTTCATGGACGACCGCGCTGCGGTCACCGCGCTGCTGGACGTGGCCGGCCGGCTCGCTTCGGAGGGCGGACGTCCCGCGCGCGACACCTATCTCGTGTTCACCACCAGCGAGGAGGTCGGCGGTGTCGGGGGTACCTACGCCAGCCGCGCTCTGCCCGGTGAGCTGACCGTGGCACTGGAGGTGGGGCCGACGGAGGAGGAGTACGGCACGTCGTGCAGCGGCGGCCCGATCGTGGCGTACAGCGACGCCGAGACCATCTACGACAAGGCGGTCGCCGACGCGCTGATCTCCGCCGCCACCGACCTCGGGCTGTCGCCCCAGCCCGCGGTGCTCGGTGCGTTTGAATCCGATGCCTCACACGCGAAAGCCAGCGGACTCACGGCTCGTGCCGGCCTGCTGTGCCTGCCCACGCTCAGCACGCACGGCTACGAAGTCATTGCCCGACACGCGATTCCGGACATGGCCGCGACGCTCGCCGAATTCCTGCGGCGCGCTGCGTGATTCGGCGGTCAGCCGTCTAGTTCGCCGGCGATCCCGCGCTCGATCGCCGCGCGGGCGCGCTCGGGTAGCACCAGCAGCCCGTCGAGTTCGCGCCGGGCGAGGTCGTAGCCGCGCTCGCGTTCCTGCGGGGTGGCCGCGATGTCGGTCGCGATGCGCAGCATGCTCTGAGCGCGAGCGATGCGCTGCTGATCCTGTGCCGAGAAGTCGCCGCGCCGGCGGCGCACCGCCTCGGTTTCGGCGGCCTCGAACGCGGTGACGTAGTCGGTGACGGCGTCGACGTACTCGTGCGCCGCGCCGGCGTCGTCGACGAGATCCTCCGCCTTGGCCGGGCGCAGCAGGTCCGCGCGCAGCTTGGTCCGGTGGAATCGCTCGGTCAACGGGTCGCGCATGTCGGTCATCAGCGGGTAGTCGAGCAGCTTCGCGACGTCGAGTTCGTACTCGAGCCAGCGGGTGTCGACCCGGTCGTGTGCGTTCACCGCCCGCGCGATCGCCTGCCACTGCACGCCGGGACCCGTGACGCGCTGCGGCGGGTCGGTGGCGATCTCTTCGCGGCCGCCGTCCTGGCGTGCGCGGGCCGCGACCACGGCCCGCCATCCGCCGTAGAGCACGCCGACGAGCGGAACGAGCACGATCAGCAGCTCGAGCAGGCGGATGATCAGGCCCATGCAGCCAGGATGCCACCGGGGCGGAACCCGCCGGTGGTCCGCGCAAGATTGCAGCTAGGGCTGTGGGTGGATTGCGTTCACGACCCTGGGCGCAAAATCGACGACACTCGGGCGGTCAGGCGTCGCCGGCACCTGGACCGTAGGCCCGCGCGATGTCGGGCGAGTCGAGCCAGCCCGAGTACGTCGGCCGCTGCGGCCAGCCCTCCGGCGAGTCCTGCCACTCCTCCTGGCGGCCCCACGGCAGCACGTCGATGAGCGCGAACGTGTGGCTGAGTTGTTCGGTGCCACGGCCGTCGGTGTGCCAGGTGCGGTACACGGTGTCACCGTCACGCAGGAACACGTTGACCCCGAACCCTTCACCGGGCGCGGCGTCGACGTCGGCGCCGAACGAGCTCTCCGACGACGAGTACCAGTCCATCCGGTTGCCGACCTTGGTGCGGTAGGCCAGCGCCTCGTCGATGGGGCCGTTGGTGACGATGACGAAGCGGGCGTCGTAGTTCTCGAGGAACTCCAGGCGGGTGAACTGTGAGGTGAAGCCGGTGCAGCCGCCGCACTGCCATTCCGCGCCGTCGGACCACATGTGGTTGTAGACGATCAGCTGGGAGCGGCCCTCGAAGACATCGGCAAGGCGGACCGGGCCGTTTTCGCCGATCAGTGTGTAGTCGGGCATCCGGACCATGGGCAGCCGCCTGCGCTGGGCGGCGATGGCGTCCAGTTGTCGCGTCGCCGCCTTCTCGCGGCGGCGCAGGTCGTCGAGCGCGGCGCGCCACGTCGCATGGTCGACGACGGGGGGTAAGGCGGCCGGTTGAGTCGTGGCGGTCATACGTTCCTCCTGCGGTGGTGATGCTCTTGCAGGAGTAGACCGACTCAGCGGCCCAAACTCATCGCTATTTGCTCTTCTTGCCGCCGCCGGAGTTCTTGCCGCCCTTCTTTGACGCATCGGGCGTGTTGGCGATCGCCGCTGCGCGGGACTTGCTCATGCCCTTCTTGCGCAGACCCTCGTACTGTTTGTCGTCCTTGACGCTGGAACCGTGATCCTTCGCCATGGTGGCCCTCCTTGATGGTGGTCCGCACCGAATACCCGCGAGCGGGCGTGTCTGCACAAGACACACCGCGAATTTTCCGCCGTTCCTGCACGCTCACGCCGCCCGAGCGTGCGCACTTCACCGCATGACGTGCGGATACTGCGTGGCGGGGTGGACATCGAACATGTCCCGGTACGACGGTGGCTGCCGGTCGCCGTCGTCCTTGATGCCGTATTTGACCGCCAACTCCGCACCGATCAGCGTCTGGCCGCTGACGTCCATCAGGGCGGGATCCCGGTACAGCGCCCAGATGACGTGGCCGGTCAGCTCCGGGGTTTCGGCGGTGTCGAGAATGTGACCGAACTTCTCGGGGTTGCTCGCGATGATTCCGCGGACCCGTTCGGTCAACAGCGAACCCATCCAGATCGACACCGCGGCGATGCCGAATTCCCGGAAGTCGAAGGCCATGTCGGCGGCCATCTTGTCGGTGCCGGCCTTCGGGACTCCGTAGGCCGGCCCGAACGCGTAATGCACCGCGCCCGACGATGACGTGAACGCGACCAGGCCGCTGCGGTGCGGAAGCATCAGCGGCGCGGCGTGGACTGTCGCGACGTAGCTGCTGCGCAACCCGACGTCGAGGGTGTCGATGACGTTGAGCGGTTCTTCCCAGAACTTCGTGCGGCCCATCATCTCGTCGCGGATCAGCGCGGCGTTGTTGACCAGGATGTCGATGCGTCCCTGCTCGCGCGCGACCCGATCGAAGAACTCCTTGACTTGAGCGTCGTCGCGGTGGTCGACACGGACGGCGATGCCCTTGCCTCCCGCATCGGTGACCGCCTGGGCGGTCTCGTCGATCGTGCCCGACAGCCGCGAACCCCCTGCGCTGCCGCCGTTCTGGGTCCGGCCCGTGACGTAGACGGTGCACCCGTGGCTGCCCAGTGCGCGTGCGATACCCGCCCCCGCACCGCGGCTGGCCCCGGTCACCACCGCGACGGTCTCGGTCACCTGATCACTCTCCTCGAACGTCCTACTCGCTACGACGCCGTACTGTACGCTCGTATAGCGGCGCCGGTCGAGTCGACCTCGGAAGGGCCGCGGCAGCAGGATGCGTTCTGGCGAACCGCGTGTCGGCGTCACCCGCAGCCGAAGCCACCGCGGGTGCGAGAATGTTCGTCAGCCAATCTGAGAGGTGACGATGGCAGCATCGCCCCGCCGCGTCGGTGCCGAGACGTCGAAGACGCGCGATATCCTGCTGGACTCCGTCGAGAAGATGATGCTCGAGGAGGGATACGCCAGCGTGAGTTACCGCGCGCTGGCGGCCAGGGCGGGCGTCACCGCGAGCCTGGTGCAGTACTACTTCCCCTCGCTCGATGACATCTTTCTCGCGGCGATCCGGCGCTACTCCGAGCGCAACCTCACGGTGTTGAGCGAGGCGCTCGAGACGCGTTCGGAGGATCCCCTGCACGCGCTGTGGGAGTACAGCTGGGACGAGGCGACCGGCGCCCTCATCACCGAATTCATGGCGCTGGGCAACCATCGCAAGTCCATCGCATCGGAGATCGCCGAAGTCACCAACCGGGTCCGCAAGATCCAGGTCGACGCGCTGGCGCAGCGGTACGGCGCTCGCACCCGCTTCGACGGTGATCTGTCGCTGGGCGCCGCCGTGCTGTTGATCACCGGGATTCCCAAGTTCCTCAACCTCGAGGAGGGCGTCGGCGTCGATGCGTCGCACACCGAGGTCGTCAAGGCGGTCGAAAAGTACCTCGACACAATCGAACCCCGGGCCGCGCGGCGCAAGCCCAAGAAGAGGCCGACCACCCGTCGCTGACCTTGCTATACGATTGCATGGCTTGTACGTTCGTACAGCAAGGTGATGCGATAGCGAGGGGACAAGCGTGAACCGCGTGGCAGTGGTCACCGGCGGCGGCTCGGGGCTGGGCCGCTCGATTGCCGAACATCTCGCGCGCGACGGACATTCCGTCGCCGTCGTGGACGTCAACCTCGGCTCCGCATCCCAGGTGGCCGACGAGTTGCAGGCGTCGGGCGCAAAGGCCGCGGGAATCGCGGCCGACGTATCCGATCGGGCCGCCGTACAACAGGCCTTCGATACGACGCGTAAGTCGTTGGGGCCGATCGGTATTCTGGTAACCAGCGCGGCGCTCGCCGGATTCACGAAGTTCGACGAAATCACCCTCGACGAATGGAACCGCTACCTGGCGGTCAACCTCACGGGCACTTTCTTGTGTATGCAGGCCGCGCTGCCCGACATGGTCGCTTCGCAGTGGGGGCGGATCGTCACGATCTCGTCGGCGGCCGGTCAGAACGGAGCCGTCCGTCAGGGTCACTATTCGGCGACCAAGGGCGGGGTCATCGCGATGACCAAGACCGTCGCAGCGGAGTACGCGTCGCGGGGAATCACCGCAAACACCATCCCGCCGTTCGTGATCGACACTCCGATGCTGCGCGAACAACAGCGAGCCAAGAAGCTGCCCCCTGCCGAGATGCTGGTGCGGGCCATCCCCGCCGGCCGCCTCGGTACCGGGGACGACGTGGCGGCGACGTGTGCGTTCTTGTGTTCGGAGGCAGCGGGTTACGTGACCGGACAGGTGATCGGCGTCAACGGGGGCGCGGTGCTGTGACGCGTCAACCGGCAGGCGGCACGGGGCGCACCTTGTTGTGCACCAACTCGATCAGCTGACCTTCCGGGTCGCGCGCCATGCAGGCGAATCCGCCTCCCGGATCGGCGACGATCGTGCCACCCGCGGAGGTGACCGCCGCCTGCGCCGCGGCCATATCGTCCACGGCGATCGACAGGTGGGTCAGGCCGGCGCCGACCATGCCGCGTTCGGGTTCATCGGGCGCGGGATGCCCCGCGAAGGTCAACAGCTGCAGCACGAAGCCATCCTGCTGTAGGTAGGCGGCTTCGAACCCGATCGGCGGGGTGAGCGGAAGCAGCCCGGCCGCCATCTGGTCGGGGATCGTCATTCGTTTCACCTCGGCGAAGCCGAGCGCCTCGTAGAACCGCTTGGAGGCGTCGAGGTCGCGTACGCGCAGACCGACATGGCTGACTCCCATGTCACACCCCCGCCGGGCCGGGGCCGCCGTGCATGTACAGCGTCTGGCCCGAACAGAAGCTGGACGCGTCGGAGGCGAAGAACAACACGCCGTGGCCGATTTCGTCGGGCTCGCCGACGCGGCCGGCTCCGTTGGTCTGTCCGATCATGTCGATGTCGAAACCCTGCCGCTGCGCGTCGGATTCGAGGCCCGGTGTGCGGATCGCACCGCAGGCGATCGCGTTGACCCGCACGCCTTTACGGGTCCACGCCGCAGCCATCGACCCTGTCAGGTTGTTCAGTCCGGCCTTGGCTGCCGCATACGCCACCGCCTGAGGCATGGCCAACAGGCTGGCGCCCGACGAGATGTTGACGATCGCACCCTTGCCCTGCTTGATCATCGGCTCGACCGCGGCACGGGACAGGTACCAGGCGCTGGACAGGTTCAGGTCGAGGACGTGCTGCCATTCGTCGTCGGTCCACTTCATGATCGACTTCGTCTCACCGCCGCCCGCGTTGTTGACCAGAACGTCGAGCCGGCCGAACTCGGCCAGCGTCGTGGCGACCAGGTCGCGGCACGCATCGGCCTGGGTCACGTCGGTCGGCACCGCGAGCGCGCGGCGACCGAGCGTCTCGATCTCGGAAACGGTGGACTTCAGCGGTTCCGTTCGCCTGCCGGCGAGCACGATGTCGGCACCGCGCTCGGCCAGCGTGAGCGCCGAACCGCGGCCGATGCCGGTCCCTCCGCCGGTGATGACGGCGACCCGTCCCTCCATCGAGAATCTGTCGTTCACGGTCATGTCCTTTCTTGGTGGGTCTGCGGCGTTGAGCGTCAACGCAGTTCGTCGATGACTCTCGCGTAGCGATCGAGGTAGGCCAACGTGGTCGAGGGCGCGTCGCCGTCACGACGGCCGCCGCCCAGCACCACCCGGTTGATTCCAAGATCCCGGTAGCGGAGCAGTCTTTCGGGCTTCGGATCTCCCCACGCCATGACGGTGATATCGAGCGTGGCGGGGTCGCGCCCGACGTCCTCGGCCGTGCAGCGGTAGTCGGCTAGCGCCGCAGGCAGATCACGGAATGCGGCGTCGCCGGGCAGCCATCCGTCGGCCCAGCCGAGGCACTCACGCGTCGCCTTGGGCCCGGTGGTGGCCGCCAGCAGCGGCGGATGTGGTTGCTGGTGCGGTTTGGGGTGGCTCCACACCGGTGCGAAATCGTAGAATTCGCCGTGGTGTTCGGCTGCGTCGTCGCACCACAGCGTCTTCAAAGCGGCCACCATGTCCGCCAGTGCACGGTAGCGGTCCCGCCATGCGGTCGAACTGCCCACCTCGAGTTCGGCGCGCATCCCGACCCCGACACCGAGCACCAGCCGCCCCTGGCTCATCTGGTCGAGCGTCGCGACTTCCTTTGCGAAGGTGAAAATCTCGCGTTCGAGCGGTAGCACCACCGAGGTGCCGACCCGCAGCGTCTCGGTCGCCTGCGCGGCCGCCAGCAGGGACAGGAGCGGATCCCACATCTGCTTCTGCGATGCGAGCAGGCCGCCGGGCACCTGCTCTTTGGCGGCGACGGGAATCTGTGGGTGCTCGCCGACCCAGAGCGATTCGAATCCCCGGGCTTCGAGTTCGGCGCCGAGCACGTCGGGTTTGAGGTCGCGTGGCGTGTTCAGCGAGACGAACCCGAGATCCACCGCCACGCTCCTTTACGCCGCCAACCGTTGTGCCATACGATCGTACAATGCCATACGTTCGTACAACAAGCGTCCGTCCTGCCGGAAGGCCGCCATCGTGACCGCGCCCATTACCGACGAGCTGTACTACGACCCGTACGACGTGGCGATCGACGTCGACCCATATCCCGTCTACCGCCGCCTGCGGGACGAATCACCGGTGTACTACAACGACAAATTCGGGTTCTGGGGCCTGAGTCGGTTCGCCGACGTCGAGAACGCGCTGCGCGACGTCGAGAACCTCAGCTCGGCCAAGGGCGACATCCTCGAGGTCGTCAAGGCCGAACCGGTTATGCCGCTGGGGGTTTTCATCAACGAGGACCCACCCCTGCACACCGTTCATCGCCTGTTGGTGTCGCGCGCGTTCACACCGCGCAAGATGGCGGCCATCGAGGACCAGGTGCGCGCGTTCTGCGCGGCCTGCCTGGATCCATTGCGCGACGGCGATCGCTTCGACTTCACCACCGACCTCGGCTCGGAGATGCCGATGCGCGTCATCGGAATGCTGGTCGGCATGCCGGACTCGCTGCAGCGGTCGGTCCGCAGTGTCGCCGGTCGCAGGCTGCGCAACAAGCCCGGTGAACCGCTGCCGGTCAGCAAGAACAACTATTTCAACGGCAACATGTTTCGCGAGTACGTCGCCTGGCGCGAGCAGAACCCGTCGGACGACCTGGTGACCGAACTGCTCAACGTCGAGTTCACCGACGTCGACGGCACGGTGCGGCGGTTGAGCACCGAAGAACTCCTGGTCTTCCTCGGCGTGATCGCCAACGCCGGGACCGAGACCGTGGGCCGGCTGTTCGGCTGGCTGGGCAAGCTGCTCGGCGAACACCCCGACCAGCGGCGTGAGCTGAGCCGCGACCCGAACCTGATCGGAAACGCGGTTGAGGAAGTGCTGCGTTTCGAGCCGCCTGTACACCACATCGCTCGGTATGTCGCCAATGACGTTGTGTACCAGGACCAGACGATCCCGGCCGGCAGCGCGCTGCTGCTGATGAGCGGGTCGGCGAACCGCGACGACCGCAAGTTCGACGATCCGGACACCTTCGACATCCACCGCGCGGCCAACAACCACCTGTCGTTCGGGCGGGGCACGCACTTCTGCCTCGGTGCTTCCCTGGCCCGCGTCGAGGGCCGGGTGGCCCTGGAGGAGATCCTCAAGCGCTGGCCGGACTGGACGATCGACACGGACAACGCTGTGCGGGCGCCCACGGCGACGGTGCGCGGCTGGGACTCGATGCCCGCGGTGCTCGGCTGAGACTTCGCAGCCCCGCCGCGGTCAGCGGCGGGGGCGGCCCGCCGGCACGTTGAGCCGGTTGTCCGCAGTGTCCAGAGCTGCGAATTGCATTGGCCACGGGTCTCTTCCGTGCTGGACGACCCAGCACGCCCCCGTGGTGTCCAGGGGCGCGGTCGCCGCAGTGACGACGGCATCCGCGCTGGCTTTCGGTTCCATCACCGGTACCCCGATTCCCTCCACGAGCGCGCGACGGTCGCCGAGCGCGCCCGTCTCGGTGATACCCGGGCAGATCGTGTGCACCGCGATGCGTTCGGCGGCGAGGCTGGGAGCGACAGAGCGCATCAAGCCGACGACGGCGTGCTTGCCGAGCGAGTACACCGGGTCGGGGTGCCACGGCATGAGCCCGGCGAGCGACGCCGTCGCCAGGATCGCGCGGTCGCCGTCGGCGAGGGAGCGCATCGTTCGCACGGTCGTCGCGACGCCGTACACCACGCCGTCGAGGTTCACGCCCAACGATTTTCGGTAGTCGGCGACGTCGAGCGCGCCGATGTCGCCCGACCACCGGACGGTGACGCCGGCGTTCAGCAATGCGAGATCGAGCCCGCCGAGGTCCTCGACGCACCGGGTGAACGTCGCAGCCACCTGATCGGGGTCGGCGACGTCGCAGGCCAGCGCCAGACCGCCGAGCGGTTCGGCCACCGCACGCGCCGCGCCTTCGTCGATGTCGACGACACAGACTCGCATGCCTTCGACCGAAAGCCGGTGCGCGGCAGCGCGGCCGATGCCCGAACCACCGCCGGTGACGAGCGCGACCCGTCCGGCCAGCTGCATCAGGGCCTCACCACCGGTCGACGGGTTCGCTGTCCATCTGCAGCGGCCGCGCATAGGACAGGTCGGTCCGGTCCCACTTGCCCTTGATGAAGCCCTTCACCGCGCCGGACGCCAGCACCGACGAGTCGCCCTGCATCATCCACTCGATTGTGCAGCGCCGCAGCGCGATCTTCCATACGCCGTCGCGGCGTTCGAGGCGGTCGAGGTAGCGGCCGCCCATCAGCGCGACCACCTTGCCGCCCTTGGCCCGCATCGAGCCCATCACGTAGCTCTCGGCGTGGGCGACGTCGCCGTCGATCTCGCACGTGTGGGTGGTGATGTTGTGCAAGTGGTCCTCGAACACCGCGCTGTGGGCGTTGTTGGCGTACTCGGCGTACTCGGCGCCGACCTTCACCACGGGGCCGTGTTCGTCGACGCCGTCTTCGAAGTAGACGCTCGACATCAGGTCGCTGTCGTGACGGTCGTGCCCGCGGGCCTGGTTCATGACACAGTCCAGGATCGCAATCCGGTCCTCGACGTACTGCAGCCGATTGCGCAACTGCTCGAGGTCGTCGGCGGTGGTCATACGGGCCCCTTCCCATGGTGTCCATACATTCGTACAGCACGTTATACGATCGTATAGCATCGGCTCAACGGCCACCGCTTCCCGCTAAGGTCGACGGGCAGCACGACCGCCGAACGGAGGAGCATGCGGCAACCGACCAACGACGTGTGGGAGACGCTGGCCACCGCGCGGGCCATCCGCCGGTTCACCGACGAACCCGTCGACGAGGCGACGCTCAAGCGCTGCCTGGAGGCGGCCACGTGGGCTCCCAACGGCGCCAACGCCCAACTGTGGCGCTTCGTCATCCTGGACTCTCCCGAGCAGCGGGCCGTGGTGGCGAAGGCGGCGCAGACCGCACTGCGGTCCATCGAGTCGATCTACGGGATGAGCAGGCCCGCCGACGGCGACACCAGCCGCGCCGCCCGCAACAACAGGGCGACCTACGAACTGCACGACCGCGCCGGCGAGCTCACCTCTGTCCTGTTCGCCGCATTCCGCAACGAGTTCGCCTCGGAGTTCCTGCAGGGCGGGTCGATCTTCCCGGCGATGCAGAACTTCTATCTCGCCGCTCGCGCGCAGGGACTCGGAGCGTGCTTCACGAGCTGGGCCTCCTACGACGGGGAGAAGCTGATCCGCGAGGCGGTCGGCGTGCCCGACGAATGGGCGCTGGCCGGCCACGTCGTCGTGGGGTGGCCGCGCGGTCGGCACGGCCCGGTGCGCCGCCGCCCGATCTCCGACGTCGTCTTCCGCAACCACTGGGATGCCGACCGCAGCGACATCATCTACGGTGCCGGCGCCCGCAAGCGCTGACCCCGGGAGCGTCAGACCGCCACCGACAGCCTTGCGGCGGGATGCAACCACTCAGCGACACTGCGGACATAGTCCTTGAACGCAACGAGGCGCGACGGGTCGTCCTTGATCTGCGATCCCGGCCGTTCCGTCACGAAAGACGGTGCACCGCAGGAGATGTCCCAGTTGTAGTCGGCGAAGTGGTGGAACGTCGACTCGGCGACCGCCCGGCCCATCGGCCTGCCGTCCGGCGTGCGTTCACCGTCGAGCAGTACCGCGAGGTTGAACACCCGGCCGGTCGACGCGCTCCGACCCTGGGCCAGCACGGTGGCGTTCGGAACGCCGTCGGCCGACACCAGACCTTCGTGCGGATGCGCGGGAAACCATTCGATCCGTCCGCTGGCGGTCTGGTCGGTGCGCAGCAGTTCGTGAGCGGATTCGCTCGCCAGCACCCGCTGGTAGTCCCCGTTGGCTCCGGAATGGTAGTTCGGCCACGAGATGTCGGGCGTGTCCCGATCGTCGCACATGGTCTCCGGATCGACTGTCGCGTCGTGGAATTCGTTGACCAGGCCGAGTGAGCCGAGCCGGTTCAGACAGCAGCCGAGATCTTGGTGATCGCGCGCGGTGAGCACGCCGCCGCCGTCGTAGCGGAACCGCATGATCGCCTCGGCATCCGCGGGAGTCAACCCGTTGCCGACCTCGACGGCCATCAACCACAGCTGGTCGTAGCCGAGCTCGTCGAGGTGGCTCAGCACGGGGTCGTCGCCGTCGACACGGTTGCGCGCCACGACTTCGTGCCCTGCGGCGCGGAGTTCGTCTGCCAGCAGTGAGAACCGGGAGATGTCCCAGTCGTCGGGATGGGCACAGATCGTCGTCTGCAACAGGATCCTGGACATCGGAACTCACCCCTGCACGCGCAGGTGTTTGCGCGCTTCGAGTTCGGCCTCGTCGACGAGCACGAGCATCGGCTGGTCCGGTACGCACAGCATGGTCACGGTGAAGCGACACCGCATGTCATCGCGATTGTTGCCGTCCGAGTAGTGAATGACGTCACCGCCGGGCTCCCAGAACGCCTCACCCGCCCGGAGCACCCGGGGCGGTTGGCCTTCGAGCTCGAAGAGCATCTCGCCTTCGAGCATGTAGCCGAACGCCGGGCCGCCTGGATGGCGGTGAGGCGGAGCGCCGGGGCTCCCCGGCGGGTAGTCGATGACGACGGTCATCGCGTGCGCACCGGCGGGGATGGTGGGCGGCTGCACCTCCTGTACAACGGTCAGTGCGTCTTCCCACGAGGCGTCCTGTGTCTTGGTCATTGTCGTTCTCCTTTCGGGAGTTCCAGGTTTCAGACGGCGCCGCCGCCACCGTCGGCGTGCAGCACCGAACCGGTGACGAAGCTGGCGCGCGGCGAAGCGAGAAACAGCACCGCCTCGGCGATCTCTCGCGGTCGTGCCGTTCGTCCGAGCGGGAGCGAACGGCCGAGCTCCTCGTTGGTCTCGCCCCATTCGGCCTCCACGCCTTCGGTTTTCGTCGGGCCGGGCGCGACGCTGTTGACGCGTACACCGCCTGGACCGAATTCAGCGGCCCACGTCCGGGTCAGCGATTCGACGGCGGCCTTGGACGCGCTGTAGACGCCCGCACCCGGCACACCCTTCGACGCGACCATCGTCGTCACGTTGACGATCGAGCCGTGGCCGCGCTGCAACATTCCGGGCACCAGGCCGGCCGCCAGGAAGTACAGGCCGCGGACGTTGGTGTCGAACGTCTTCCCGAACGCGTCGACCTGCTGGTCGACGGTCAGCGCCGACGGGAAGTTCGCGGCGTTGTTCACCAGGATGTCGATGTCGCCTGCCTGCTCGATCAGCGACGCCACCGAGTCCATGTCCGACAGGTCGGCCTGGACGAAGCGCACGTTGCCGTCGATGCCCGATGCGGCGCGCTTACCGCGTTCGGCGTCCCTTCCGGTGATGATGACCGCGGCACCCTCGCGCGCGAACAACCGCGCGCAGGCGAGCCCGATCCCGGCGGTGCCGCCGGTGATCAACGCGTTCTTGTATGCCAATTCCATTGCTGTTCCTCAGGCGATGCAGGGTTCGGGGGTTGCGGTGCGGTCGTGCGCGAGATGGGCGAGCGCCATGTGCATGCGCTGCCTGGCCCGCGAGATCCGCGACATCACGGTGCCCATCGGGATGGCGAGGATCTCCGCCGTCTCGGCGTAGGTGTAGCCCTCGACATCGGCGTAGAACAGCACCTCGCGGAAGCCCTCGGGCATCGCGGCCATCGCGGTCTTGACGTCGCCGTCGGGTAGCGCGTCGAGCACCTCCGCCTCGGCCGAACGGACGCCCCCTCGGCGGGCCGCGGCGCCGGCCAGGTCACCGTCGTTCAGGCAGTCGGCCGAAACCTCGGTTACGCGGCGCTGTTTGGCGCGGTGGGTGCTGACCCATCGGTTGTAGAGGATGCGGAACAGCCACGCCTTGAGGTTGCTGCCTTCCTGGAAGGACGAGAACCCGGCGTATGCGTGCAGCAGGGTGTCCTGAAGCAGATCCTCGGCGTCGGCGTCGCTGCGGGCCAGCCGGCGCGCGCCCCGCGCCAGCACCTCGAAGAGCGGCTCGGCATCGCGCGCGAACCGCGCGGCGAGTTCCGCGTCCTGGGTGGTCTTGGTGGGGAGGGACGTGATGGTCATGATCCGATCTCCTCGAGTCGCTGGTGTCACACCCCACGCTCGCCGCTAGCGAGGGAAAGCGGACCCTTGAAAACCCGTAGTCCGTGGTTTCGTGGTCCGTAGCGGATCACCACGATCAGTCGCCGACGAAGCTGACGGTCTCCTCGAGCGGGGCTCGCCCCGTCCGGATGTAGACCTCGTCAGGGTCCTGGTAGCCGATCGACATGCCGCAGAACAGCATGAGCTCGTCGGGCGGCTGCACGACGTCTTCAACGGTCTCGCGCACCTGTGACCAAGCCATCTGTGGGCAGCTGTGCAATCCCTCCGCCCGCAGGAGCAGCATCACGGTCTGCAGATACATGCCGAGATCCGCCCACTGCGGCCGGCCGAGGTGCCGGTCGACGTAGCAGAACAGCGCCGCAGGAGCGCCGAAGCAGTCCCAGTTCGCGATCGCGGCGCGCTGCCGAGCCTCCCAGTCCTCGCGCTCGATTCCGAGCGCGCTGTACCGCTCTCTACCGAAGGTCGAGCGGCGCTCGCGGTAGGGCGACTTCAGATCGGTCGGGTACAGCTGGTACTCGCGTTCGTCCCAGGGGTCGCCTGCGGCCACGCGCTCCGTCGCGAGCTTCTTGAGCCGCTCGAGGGGTTCGCCGGTCACGACGTAGATGCGCCACGGCTGAAGGTTGGATCCCGATGGGGACCACCGGGCTGCGTCGAGCACACGCTCGAGCACCTCCATGGGGACCGGCTCGTCGGTGAATCGGCGCACCGCTCGCCTGCTCTTGACCGCGTCGTAGACGTTCATGATGACCTGCTTTTCGGTTCGATGCCTTGACGGCTACCTCAAGACTGCCGACGTGCGCGGCTGATCGAACCCTGGAAGGCGCGTGGTTCGAATCGATTACGGATTCTGCGTGGTCTGCTAACTCGCCCACGACATGTTACGAAGCTGTCGGCGCGAGGTGATCCCGAGTTTGACGAACACCTTGCGCAGATGCCATTCGACGGTGTGCGTGCTGATGAACAGCTGCGCGCCGATCTCCTGATTCGTCAGGCCGTCTGCGGCCAGCCGGGCGATCTGCGCTTCCTGCGCCGTCAGGTCGCCGCCGCCCGAACTCGCCGTCTGCTTGCGCACCTTCTCCCCCGTGGCGACGAGTTCGCGGCGTGCGCGTTCGGCGAATGCCTGCGCGCCGATCCGCGTGAAAGTCTCATGGGCGTCGGTGAGTTCGCGGCGGGCGTCGATCCGTCGGTTCGCCCGGCGCAGCCATTCGCCGTACAGCAGCCGGGCCCTGGCGTGATGCACCACGATCCCGGCGCGCTCCAGGCGCTCGATGGCCTCGACGAACAGGCGGTCGGCGGTGTCGTCGTCGGCGAGCAGGGCCTGGGCGTTGGCCAGCGCCCCGAGACCCCAGTCGGTACCGCTGGCGCCGGCCCGCTGCTCGAGCCGTTCGAGAGCGCGTCGCGCCGTATCGTCGTCCCCGGTTCGCGTCGCGGCCTCGACGAGTTCGAACAGGCACCAGCCGTGGATTCCGAAGTCGTCGTAGTCACATGCGTCGCGGGCGGCGGTCAGCGCCTCCTCGTAGCGACCGAGCCCGTTGTACAGCAACGCAGTTGCGTAGCCGGTGAGCCCGAGCAGACGGCCCTCACCCCTGGCGATCCCGTCGGACGCGGCGCTCTCGAGCAGCGGGCCCGCCTGCGTGACGTCACCCCGCCACGCTGCGAGCAATACCCAGTGGTACCGCACCGGCGAGTTGTGGTCGGTGGCCGCGGTGATCGAGGCGGCCTCCTCGAGAAGCTCTGCTGCCGAGGCGAATTCGCCTGTGATCGTGTGTACCCCGGCCCGGTAGATGAGGGCTCGAGGCAGCCCGGCGAGCGCGCCGGAGGTGCGGGCGTGACGCACCGCCGCAGTCGACAGTTCGAGCAGGAGTCGGTGGTCCCACAGTTCGTGGGCGCACGACTCCTGCAGTATCGGAAACCCGGGCACCTTCAGCCAGCGGCCGACCGCGCCGTCGTCGGAGTTCGCCTGCACGCACATCGCTTCCAAGCCCGCACGCAGCGTGGCCCCGCCCTGTCCGACCCCGCCGGTGATCCGCTCAGCTATTCCCTTGAGCAGGTGGTCGATCGCCCGGGGTAGCTCCGAGACCTCCTGCAACGAGGTCCGCGCGTCCTCCGCGGCGCGCACGAGCGCATCCGGTTCGCCGAGGCGGCCCGCGTACATCAGCGCTGCGATCGCCTCGAGGTAGCCCTCTCGCGACGAATACCCGTCGACGCCGTGCAGGCGGCGGGCGGCGTCGAGAAGCGGGGGCGCGGTGTCCGCCAGTCGCGGCGCGCCGGTTTCGCCGGCCCGGCTGCGCACGAAGTCCATCTGCGCCCGCAGCCGCGCGATCAGCGCCTGCTGCAACTCGGACAGCGGGCCGAGTTCGGCGATCGCGAGCAGTTCATGCGCGGCTTCCGGCGCGGCGGCGTCCCGTTTGGCGTATGCCGCTGTCAGCGCTCTCGTCCCGCGCAGCGACGGGTCGGCCGTCAGCGTGGTCGCGCGCTCCAAAAACGTTGCTGCCGCTGCCATTCCGCCTCTGCTCTGGGCACGTGCCGCGGAATCCTCCAGCTCGGCGGCGACCGCCTCGTCCGGTCCCGCCGCAGCGTTGGCCGCATGCCAGGCGCGACGGTCGGGGTCGGTCGCCGGATCGGTCGTGTCGGCGAGCGCGCGATGGACCGCCCGGCGATCCGCCAGGTCGGCGGCGCGGTAGGCCGCAGAGCGAATCAGCGGGTGGTGGAAGCGCATCCGCGGGCCGAACTCGATCAGGCCGTCGGCTTCGGCGGGCGCCAGGTCGTCGACGGGGATGCCCAATTGCGCTGCGGCACGCAGGAACAGGGCGGCGTCACCGATGGGTTCGGCGGCGGCGATCAGCAGCAGCTGCCGAGTCGCGCGAGGTAGCGCCTGGATGCGCCGGATGAAGCCCTGTTCGACCGCGGCCGTCGACGAGCGCTTACCGGATATCCAGAAGCCGCCGGACAGTTCCGTCGCCGACACGCTGCGCGGCACCTCGAGG
>NZ_LZJE01000170.1:0-55776 GCF_001666865.1 Mycobacterium sp. E136 | reverse complement strand
GGCTGCACCGACAGCCAGGGACTGGATGTTGAAGCCGCGCCGCGAGAACAGCGATGCGACACGTGCCAGGACGCCCGGTTTGTCCTCGACGAGCACCGACAGCGTTTGGGTGGCGGGGGTGCTCATCAGGCGTGCCCTTCTTCCGGATCGTCGAACAGCGGTCGGATGCCGCGGGCGTCCTGGCACGTGTCGCATCGCTGTTCTCGCGGCGCGGCTTCAACATCCAGTCCCTGGCTGTCGGTGCGACCGAGCAGAAGAACATGTCGCGCATGACGATCGTCGTCAGCGTGGACGAGGCTCCGCTCGAGCAGATCACCAAACAGCTCAACAAGCTGGTGAACGTGATCAAGATCGTCGAGCAGGAGGAAGAGAACTCGGTCTCGCGTGAGCTCGCGCTGATCAAGGTGCGCACCGACGCGTCGACCCGCGGCCAGGTGATCGAGGCGGTGAACCTGTTCCGCGCCAAGGTCGTCGACGTGTCGACCGAGTCGCTGACGGTCGAGGCGACCGGCACGCCCGAGAAGCTCGAGGCACTGCTGAGGGTGCTGGAGCCCTTCGGGATTCGCGAGATCGTGCAGTCCGGTGTGGTGTCGCTGTCCCGCGGTCCCCGCAGCATCGGCACCAGCAAGTAAACCCTAAATCAGGTGAGAGATAAGGAAATTCAGTGGCAGTAGAGATGTTCTATGACGACGACGCGGACCTGTCGATCATCCAGGGACGCAAGGTCGGCGTCATCGGCTACGGCAGCCAGGGGCACGCGCACTCGCTGAGCCTGCGCGACTCCGGCGTCGAGGTGAAGGTCGGCCTCAAGGAAGGCTCGAAGTCCCGCGACAAGGTCGCCGATCAGGGGCTGGATGTCGACACCCCCGCCGAGGTCGCCAAGTGGGCCGACGTCATCATGTTGCTCGCGCCCGACACCGCGCAGGCGGAGATCTTCAAGAACGACATCGAGCCCAACCTCGAGGACGGCAACGCGCTGTTCTTCGGGCACGGCCTCAACATCCACTTCGACCTGATCAAGCCGCCGTCCAACGTGACGATCGGCATGGTCGCCCCGAAGGGGCCGGGCCATCTGGTGCGCCGGCAGTTCGTCGACGGCAAGGGCGTGCCCTGCCTGATCGCGATCGACCAGGACCCCAAGGGTGAGGGCCAGGCGCTCGCGCTGTCGTACGCCAAGGGCATCGGCGGCACCCGCGCCGGCGTCATCAAGACCACCTTCAAGGACGAGACCGAGACCGACCTGTTTGGTGAGCAGGCCGTGTTGTGCGGCGGCACAGAGGAACTCGTCAAGACCGGCTTCGACGTGATGGTCGAGGCCGGATACGCGCCCGAGCTGGCGTACTTCGAGGTGCTGCACGAGCTGAAGCTCATCGTCGACCTCATGTACGAGGGTGGCATCGCGCGCATGAACTACTCGGTGTCCGACACCGCGGAGTTCGGCGGCTACCTGTCCGGCCCGCGGGTGATCGACGCCGACACCAAGAAGCGGATGCAGGACATCCTCAAGGACATCCAGGACGGCACGTTCGTCAAGCGCTTGGTCGCCAACGTCGAGGGCGGCAACAAGGAGCTCGAAGGCCTGCGCAAGCAGAACGCCGAGCACCCGATCGAGGTCACCGGCAAGAAGCTGCGCGACCTGATGAGCTGGGTCGACCGGCCCATCACCGAGACGGCATAAGTCGGGATTTCGGTGCGCTACGTATCGCTGGTCGATCAGTAGCGCACCGAAATCGCCGATCAGGGGCGGTGTTCGTGCCCGGCGCGACCCTGGGTGCGGCGCCGCTCCTTCATTTCCGACTCGAACACGTGCTTGCGGCCCTGCTGGAGTTCGTCGCGCACTCGGCGCTCGTGGTCGCGGAACACCGACCAGTAGTTGTCGTCGAAATCCTCGACGATCTGAAAGGTCCACCGGCCGTACAGCACATTGCGGCCAACGACCTCGGCCTCCAATCGCTCGGCGACGGCGTCATGACCGGCGTCGCGCAGCTTGTCGCACGCCTCACCGAGCAGCAGGTCGGCCCGACCCATCAGCTGGTGGAACGAATACAGATGCCCGCGCGCCCGTTCCACCCACTCCAACGCCTCCGACACTTTTCCGACCGCCTCCACGGTCGCGTCGTCGAGCCCCTCGGGGCGGCTGTGTTGTTCGTCTGTCTGCTGATCGGTCATGGGCGTACAGGTACCCGCATCTCGCCGCCGGTATGTCCACACAGCGAACGGTTGCATCGGTTTCGCATCGACGAGTTTGCCCACCGCGGTATCGGTGAATCCCCGCTGGGCCCACACCCCGATGAGCAGGCTCCATGGACGACGCTGACAAACCGCGGTACACCGTGCGCGTGGTGGCCGAGCGCGTCGGCGTGCCCACCGCGACGCTACGCAGTTGGAGCCAGCGCTACGGCGTCGGGCCGTCGGACCACCGACCGGGTCGGCACCGGCTCTACAGCGACAACGACATCGCCGCCGTACGGCACATGCACGACCTCATCGGGCAGGGGACCAGCGCGCGCAGCGCGGCCCAGCTGGCGACCGAGGCCGTCGTGCCGCCGCGCGGAGACGTCGCTTCGCTGTTGGCGGCCGCATTCGCCCTCGACCTCGCCGCGCTCAGCGCGCTGCTGGAGACCCACGTCCGTCACTTCGGCGTGATCGACACGTGGGACCTGTTGGTACAGCCCGCGTTCGCGGCGGTCGTGACCAAGCAGGACGAGGACGGCGGATGCATCGACGTCGAGCACGCCCTGTCGTGGGCGGTGTCGCGTTCGATGCACCACACGCCGCTCGTGAGCCTCGACGCGGCGACGCCGGTCATCCTGGCGTGCACCCCGCACGAGACGCATGTGTTGGCGCTCGAGGCGCTGCGCGCCGCCCTCGCCGAGCGCGGGCGCGGTGCGCTGATCCTGGGCGCCACCGTGCCGGTGCCGGCTTTGACCGACGCCATCGAACGCGTGAGCACGCCCGTCCGGGTGGCGCTGTGGTCACAGACCGCCGATACTGCCGACATGGATATGGTCCGCGCCGCCGCCACCGGCGCCGAGGTCCTGCTCGGAGGCTCCGGCTGGGACGATGGCGCCGCCGGCTCGGCCGCCCGCGTGCACAGCCTGGGCGAGGCCGTCGAGCGGTGTACGTCCGCCCCGTGACCGAGGCGCATCGTCTATGCATCGGTTAGTCCGGCGGATTTGGGTACATACATGAGGTGTCTGCAATGACCACGGCGACGACGGAGACCACGGATGAGTCCGTCGTGCTTCTCGACGAACAGGGCCGACAAATCGGCAGTGCCCTCAAGACCACTGTTCATCATGCCGCGACGCCGCTGCACCTGGGCTTTTCCTGCTATCTGTTCGACGCGGACGGCAGTGTCCTGTTGACCCGCCGCGCATTGAACAAGACAACATGGCCGGGGGTGTGGTCCAACTCGTTCTGCGGGCACCCGGCGCCGGGGGAGCAGGTGGAGGACGCGGTGCGCCGCCGCGCCGAGCAGGAGCTGGGCGTGTCCATCGAATCGGTGGTCTGCGTGCTGCCGGACTTCCGTTATCGCGCCGTCGCGGCCGACGGCACCGTCGAGAACGAGATCTGCCCGGTCTTCTTCGCCCGTTGCGACGCCCGGCTGCGACCGGACCCCGACGAGGTCATGGAGTGGATGTGGGTGTCGTGGGATCAGCTCCGCTCGGCAGTCGGGCTGCCATGGTCGATCAGCCCGTGGGCCATGGAACAGATACCGCTACTCGACGAGCCCTACTTGCAGGGGTCGTGGCCCCAGTTCATCAGCGAGTAGCGCCATGCGGACTCCTCGATGTCGCCGCTCGGCCGCTGGGCCAGGTGGCGGTGTGCGTAGCCGACGACCTTGCGCATATGGGCGTAGTCGTCGTCGTCCAACTCCGACTTGTTCTTACGTAACAGTTCGACGATGCGCCGGCCGCTTTCGTGCCCGGTCAACTCGCCACCGCCGGACTTCTGCCCGACGTCTTTGGATTCGGCTGTCTGGAGCCACTTTTCGAGTTCGGAGGCCGTCATGTTGACGGCGTCGGTGAACTCGGTATAGGTCGTGGCATGATCGTCGGCCACGGCGCTACTTCTTCTTCAGCGATTCCGGCTTGTGCACGGCGTCGCGGCCGCTCTTGTCGCTGCGCACCCGGTATTGCGGGTTGTCGGAGTCAGCGCGCACGGTGCGGCCGGCCGCTTCCGTGTCAGAGGTGATCTTCTCCTCGACGGTGCCGGTCACGGTGGTGCCGTGGCTTTTCCACTGCACTTTGTCGCCCTTGTGGATGTCCTTGCTCATCCCGGCGGTATACCCGGGTGACCCGGCGCAAAACGGGATCAGCCGCGCGAACGCTGCCGATAGAGACGCTCGGCGTAGGCGAGATCGTCGCGCCACAGCCGGGTGGCCGCGTGCCGCATGAACGGGGTGATCAGCGGCGCGCCGCGGAGCGCATGGGCGAAGCCGGGGCGGTCGGAGTGGGCGATCACCGCCTCGATGACCGCGGTGCGGGGCACGCCGTCGGTGCCCGGTCCGAGCGGGGTGGCGTGCGTCTCGACCACGCTTCCCGCCCCTTCGCCGTCGATGATGCGCATCACGATGGTGCGTTTCTCCGGTGCGGTGAACTCCGCGACCACCGGAACGCCGAGTCGGCCGATCCGGAAGGTGACCGCGACGAGGAAGCGGTCGGCGTCCTCGAGAAGGCCGTCGTCGGCGGTCGGTGCCGAAAGCACCTCGAGGCGGGTGAATGAATACGGGTGGAACCACGCCCCGTGCCACGGGTCGAGTCGGTTGGCGATCACGTCCGCTGGTTCGCAGGTGCCGACCAGCCGCGTCACCGCCGAGAGCCGCGGCTCGTCCGGTCGCACCGGCAATATCGGTGTCTCCGTGGGGGTTTCGCCGCCCACCGCATCCAGCCGCACCCAGGCGAGCACACCGTCGTCGTGAGCGGGGAAGGGGCGCCAGCTCCAGGTGCGGCCGCCGTCGAAGCGCAGGCCGTGCCACGGGCAGATCAGCGTTCCGCAGTCCACGGTCCCGGTCGACAGATCGGCGCCGAGGTGCGGGCAGGCCGCCGGCCCGACCGCGAGTGTCCCGCCCTCGGCGCGCCAGGTGACCAGTTCGACGCCGCCGACCGTGGCGCTGATCGGTCGCTTCCCGATGGTGTCGCTGGCCGCGAACGCATACCAGTTTCCGCTCGGCCTGCCCTGCGAACGCCGCAGCGCGGAGTTGATCAGCGACGGCTGGGCGTCGTCGTACGTCGGCCGCTGGCCGGACCAGGCTGTGCGCGGAAGCACTTGGAACGGCGTGGTTTTCGCCAGCCGCGCCTTGAGTTCGGCGAGCACGCTCATGCGAGCTGCCTTTCGGCCAGCCGTCGCAACGGTGCGAAGCGCCCCTGGGTGGGCACCGTCTGGATGTCGTGCCCGGTGAGGCCGAAGCCCTTGAGTAGCAGGTTGGCCGCCGACCACCCGGTGGTCGCGGCGCGCTCCATCAACGCGACCGGCAGGTCGATGCGGATGCCGTCACCCGCCAGGGCCAAGCCGGGCTGCGGCGTCGCCACGGTCGGGCGGCGTGCGAAGTCGCCGGGCGCAAAGCGAGGGCAGTCCTGACGGGTCAGCACCCGTTCACCGACGACGTCCGCGGAGGCGGTCTCCGAATACAGCTCCCGCATCCGGATCGGCAATCGTTTCACCACGTCGTCCGTGCCGTCGGTCGCCGCGTACGAGTGCAGTTCGACCACCGAACCGCCGGTGCGGCGCGACCAGTCCGCCGCTTCCCGCTCGTATCGCTCCAGCACGCTCACATTGTCCAGCGGCGGACGCCCGCCCGTCCCGAGAAATGCCGGACGGTCCGGGTTCACGGGCCGGTCCAGCCACAGCCGCTGTACGACGAACGGTGCGGCCGTGCGCATCGCGGCGATGTCGGATCGCCACCGCTCGTCGCCCAGGGCCGCCGAATCGCCGACGATCTTCTGCAGACCCGCGACATCGGTGGCCAGCACGACGCCGTCGGCGTCGATACGGTCAGCGCCGTCGACATGTACCGAGAAGCGATCGCCACGGCGGATCTCGGTGACCGATACGCCGGTGTGCACCCGCACGTCCAGCGACTGCAGGTAGGCGCGCAGCGGATCCCACAGCGCGGTGTCGAAGTTCGCGTTGGCGACATCGAACACCAGGCCCTCGCTGGACCCCAGGAAGTAGATATGGAACATCGTCGCCAACTCGGCCGCCGAGAGGTTGGTCGGCTCGGCGAAGAAGCTGCGTGAGAAGACCTCGAAGGCCAGATGGCGGGCTGGTTCGGGAAAGTTGATGTCGCGCAGAAACGTATCGGCGTCGACGTGGTCGAGCCGGTCATAGATCCCGGGCACCGAGACCGCGGCCAACGGCGCCGCGGCGCGCGCGTTGAGCCGCACCAGATCGCGCAGCCGGAACGTGGGACTGCGCAGCGCGAACGCCACCGCATTCCACGGCGGCGTCTGGGGCAGGCCGCGGAACGTGTCGCGTCGGCCGTACGCGTCGACGAGCGGATAGTCCGAGACCGGGGTGAGCATGCCCAGCGCGGGGTCGATGCGGCGCAACAGGTTCCGCAGGTTGTAGTACTGCCGGAAGAACGCGTGGAAGCCGCGATTCATGGCCGCAGCGGTGCCGTCGTCGAACGACTCGGTCCATCCGCCGACGCGACCGCCGAGGTAGATTTCGCGTTCGAAGAGATCAACGCTCACGCCGCGTTCGGCCAACCCGGTGGCCGCGGTCAGCCCAGCGATGCCGCCGCCGACGACGACCACGTGCGGTTTGTCCTGAAGGCGGTTCGCATCGGGCTGCGGTGCGGAGTGCGTGATCCGGCGCGGATCGGTCATCGTGGCGCCTCGGCGAGGAAGGTGTGCACGATGTTGCGCTGCCAGCCCGGCATCGTGTCACTGTGCACTGCGGTGAAACCATTGCGGCGCAACCGGTCACGGAAGTCGGCGGCGCCGTCGAAGCGGTTCACGCTGCGCCGCAGGTACCGGTACAGCGATGCGTCGCCACTGCGCAGTCGGCCGCTCGGGATGATGATCGCGGCGCAGACGGCGTTCCACACCGCGGTCGCGATGCGCGAATCCCGCACCGAGTACTCATGGACCGCCAGCGTCGCTCCCGGCCGCAGCAATGCGAGGAACTCTCGCAGTTGCGCATCGGGATCCGGGAGGTTGCGGATGAGGTAGGCGGCGAAGATGCCGTCGAAGGGTCCGGTAACGCCGGCGTCGGCGAGGTTTTCGATCCGGCTGTGGACAAAACGCACCGACGACGGCCATGGTTTGGCCCTCGCCTCGGCCAGCATGCCGTCCGAACCGTCGACACCGACGATCTCCGCATGAGGTGCCACCGCCAACAGGGCGGCGGTCGATGCGCCGGTTCCGCATCCCGCGTCGAGCAGGCGCAGCCCGCGACCCTCATCGGGCAGCCGCATCCGCTGCGCGGAGATCCGAAGGTGCTCATGGTATCCCGGATTCGAGTTGACGAGCGTGTCGTAAGACGATGCACCGTCGTCGAACGCGGCCGGAACATCCGAGGGGTCATCGGCATCTCGACCCGCGCTGACCTTCACAAAGCATCCCTTCTCTGTGCGCGCAGCCGCTGCCGTTCCCACAGCAGAAGCACCGCGGTGACCATCGCCCAGCCGAAGAGAAAATCCTCCACCGGGATGTCGAACGGGAACCGAATCCCGCTGGTGTGCTGATCGTCGTAGATGACGATCGGTGCGCTGAGCTTCGTGAGCCAACCGTCGACCGGTATCTGGAAACCGAGCACGATCACCATCGAGATCCAGTACGCGGGCTTGCGGAACAACCCGGTGCGAAGCACACCCAACTCGAGAGCGCAGACGGCGAGTACGGCCAGCACGGCGGGTACCGTGTATCCGAGTCCGTTCACTTGACGTTCTCCGCGTGGTCGCGCGTCCGGTGCACCCGCGACAGGATCGCGGTGACGGCGTTGTAGGTCAGCAACCCGCACAGCGGGATCACGATGAAGAACAGCAGTTCTTCAATGGGCATCACGCCCGGTATGTCGATGCCCGTCACGTACTTGGAGTTGTACGTCCAGATGTCGGCGAAGATCGCGATCACATCCCAGACGACGAACACGGCGGCCACGGGCAGCACCGCGGCTGCCGCCCGGCGCGCCTGTCGGTACACGCCCTCGCCGAAGAACTCCAACGGCGCCGTGATCAGAAGACAGGCGGCCAGTACCAACAGGTATTGCCACTTGTCCATCGTCACGCCTTGTGGTCCCGGTGTCGCGCCCGCCACGCCTTGAGCAGACCGGCGCACCCCACGCGGATGCGGCGTCCGGTGCCGACGGTCGCGCGCTGGCTGAAGACGGCGAAGTCGATTTCCTCGATGCGGTCCAGGATTTCGGAGTACAGGGTCAGCGCGACCGCGACGCAGGGGCGCGACCGCGGGCTGAGGTGGGCGATACCGCGACGTGCGAAGTCGTACACGCGCCGATTGATGGCGTGCTGCTCCACCAGGGCCCGGCGCACCTTAGCGTCGGTGCGGCGGTTCTCGTGGCACCACGTCAGCACGTCGCGGTCGACGCCGTACGCGGCGAGTTCGTCGGCGGGCAGGTACACCCGGCCCCGCTCGAGGTCCTCGTCGATGTCGCGCAGGAAGTTCGTGAGCTGGAACGCCTTTCCGAGCGCGGCCGCGTACGGGGCGGCCTCCTCGCGGGGACCGACGGTGCCGAGGACCGGCAGCAGCTGCAGGCCGATGACCTCGGCCGAGCCGTACATGTACCGATCGAGTGCGGCCCGGTCGGGATAGTCGGTGACGGTGAGATCCATACGCATCGACCCGAGGAAGTCGTCGAACAGCTCCCACGGGATCCCGTACCGGCGGGCGCAGTGCACAACGGCGGCCAGCGCCGGGTCGCCGTCGTCGCAGCTGCCTTGTGCGAGACGGTTGAACAGCTGGGTCGCCAGCAGCTGGAGCTGGTCGGCCCGTTCGTTCATGGGAATGACGGGGTCGAAGTCGTCGAGGATGTCGTCGGCGCGGCGGGCGAACCCGTACAGCGCGTGCACGGCGGGGCGCTGTTCGGGCGCGAGCAGCCGGGTGGCCAGGAAGAACGTGCGGCCGTGCTCGGCATTGATTGTGCGGCAACGGCGATAAGCCTCACGCAGTGCCGGGTCGCGTACGCCCGCGGCGTCCAGTTCGGAACCGATCATGCTTGCACCACCTGGCTATGGGCCCGCCCGACGGGAAGGCCGGTGATTCGGTCAGCCGCCAACCGCCCGGACAGCATCGCGGTCGGCACGCCGACCCCCGGGACGGTCGACGACCCCGCCAGTACCACGTTGGCGACACCGCGCACCGTGTTGGCAGGACGGAAGGGGCCGGTCTGGCCGAACGTGTGTGCCAGCGCGAACGGGGTGCCCGCGGCCATCCCCTGACGCGCCCAGTCGGCGGGATCCACCACATGCAGCACCTCAGTGTCGACCCCCACCTGCGGGAGCCGGGTGCTCACCACATCCATCGTCTGACGCACGTAGTCGTCGCGGATCGACGCCCAATCCACTTGTCCCACATCGAGGTTGGGGGCGGGTGCGAGGACGTACAGCAGGTCTCGGCCATCGGGGGCCAGCGACGGGTCGCCTGCGGTGGGGCGGGTCACCAACAGCGACGGATCGGACATCACGCGTCCGTCGTCGATGATGTCGGTGAACGTCTTCTCCCACTCGTGGCCGAAGACGATGGTGTGGTGGTCACCGTCCTGGCCGACCGCGCGGCACCCGACGTGGGCGACCACGGCCGACGGCGCCGGCCGCAACCGCAGCGGGCGGCGCGGCGTGCGGCCGAGCAGCCGGTAGGTGTCGGGCAGCTCGGTGGTCAGCACGACCACGTCGGCGGCGATCCGGTCGCCGTCTTCCGTGCGAACCGCGACCACCCGATCGCCGGTCCGCTCGAGAGCCGAAACCGCGGAGCCGTAACGGAACTCGACACCGGCGTCGGCCGCGGCCGCGGCGAGGGCGTCGGGCAGGGCGCGCACACCGCCGCGGGGAAAGTACACCCCGGAGATGGTGTCCATGTAGGCGATCACGGCGTACACCGCCAACGCCCGGTGCGGGGGCACCCCGGCGTACAACGCCTGGAAGGTGAACACCCGTTGCAGTCGTTCGTCGCTGATGAACTTGCGTACCATGCGATCCCAGCGACGGAATCCGCCGATCGCGGTCAGCCGGGCCAATTGTGGAGTCAGCAGTGACAGGGGCGAGTCGAAATTCGCCGCGATGAAACCGTCGAACTCGACCCGGTACAACTTGGTCAGCCAATCGCGAAGCCGCACATAGCCGTCCGCCTGTTCACGACCGGCGAAGCGCTCGATCTCGGCGGCCATCGCGTCGGCGTCGCTGCGCACGTGCAGCGAGCTGCCGTCGGCGAACGACGCGCGGTAGGCGGGGTCGACGGTGAGCAGGTCGAGTCGGTCGGCCGTGGTCTCTCCGACAGCGGCGAAGGCGTCGTCGATGATGTCGGGCATCGTCAGCACGGTCGGCCCGGTGTCGAGGCGGTAACCGTCGACGTCGACGCGTCCGACGCGTCCGCCCGGATGCTGTCCGCGTTCCAGGACCGTCACCCGGCGACCGCGCCCCGAGAGCTGCAGTGCCGCCGACAGCCCGGCCAGTCCGGCGCCGACGACCACGACGTGGTCGGTGCGGCCCGCGACGGTGCGCATCACGCGGCCCGCTCGGTGCAAGCGGCGGCCATGTCGGCCAGCGCGGTGCGGACCATCGGATCCAATTGACCGTTGTCGAGCAGCTCGAGCGCGTGCGTGAGCCGCGAATCGATGAGTTGCTCAATCCATTCCAGGGCGCCGGTCGCGACGATCAGCTTGCGCCACTGCCGGATGTCGGAGTCGTCCAGGCGGGAGGTGCTCATCAGCTCGGTGAGGTCGTGTCGTAGGGATGCGTCGGCGAGCCGGTAGGCGGCCACCACGACGCTGGTCGCCTTGTGTTCGAGAAGATCGCTGCCCGCAGGCTTCCCGGTGATCTCGGGAGAGCCGAAGATCCCGAGGACGTCGTCGCGCAATTGGAAGGCCTCGCCGACGGCTTCGCCGTACTCGCCGAGCAGCATCAGCACGCCCTGCGAGCATCCGGCCATGGCGGCGCCGATCTCGAGCGGTCTGCGCACGGTGTAATTGCCGGACTTGCGCCGCAGCACGTCGAGAACCCGTTCCCACTCCGGGAATTCGGCGGCGTCGTTGACCAGGTCGGCGAACTGCCCGACGGCGAGTTCGGTGCGCATCGCGTCGTACCGGTGCCATCCGCGCGCCAACGCGTCCTCGTCGATCCCGCTCTCGCGCAGCATCTGCTGCGCCCAGACCAGGCACAGGTCGCCGAGGAGCACGGCGGCGGCTTCACCGAAGCGTTCGGGTGACCCCGACATCGCTCGGTCGCGGTGCCACTGCGCGAACCGGATGTGGGCCGATGGCCGTCCGCGCCGCAACGTGGAGTCGTCCATCACGTCGTCCTGCAACAGGGCGAACGCATGCAGCAATTCGAAGCTCGCCGCGGCCCGCAGAGCGCCTGTGTTGTCGTCGGCGTTGCACAACCAGCCGAGGTAGACGAACGTCGAGCGCACACACTTGCCACCGTCGACGAAATCCCGCAGGACGTCGGCGGCGACGTCGACTCCCGCCGCACGGAGATCGTCGACGCAACGCCTTTCGACGAATTCGCTCAGCGACCGCAGCACTTCTCGCCGGATGGCGTCGCGCCATACCGGGAAGGCCGTGGTCATCAGCCCTCGGGGCGGAGCGGTGGGGTGTGACATCGACAGGAGGGGGGTCCGCGTATTTCCGTTGATACCGCTCAAGCAGCGTCCCCTTCACTCGATGCGATGACAAGTACCCGAATCGGCCGAACTCAACCGGGGTACCCCTTCTGTCCACCCCTACGCATCGAACTTGCATCGATTACCGAAGGAGTTCGCGCCGAAGTCAGGGCGACAGCGTGGGCATCTTTTTGATGCCGAACTCGCGGCGCAACACCGTGCGCGCGGCGAAGTAGCCGGACATCCCGTGTACCCCGCCGCCTGGAGGTGTGGCCGATGAGCACAGGTAGGCGCCCGGGATCGGGGTGCTCCACGGGTTGAGCCGAGGGGTCGGACCGGCCAGCGCATGGATCAACGTGTTGCCGCCGACGCCGATGTCGCCGCCGACGAGGTTGGCGTTGTGCACGGACAGCCGTGCGGCGGGGATGGACCGGACGGCGACGACGATGTCGCGGAAGCCGGGCGCGAACCGCTCGAAGATCTCGGTGACCCGTTCGGTCTGGTCGACGGTCGACCCGCTCGGCACGTGCGCGTAGGTCCACAGCGGGCGTCGGCCGTCGGCGTCGATGCGCCCCGGATCCTCCAGGTGCGGCAACGCGGCGAGCACCATCGGCCACTCGGGGTGCCGGCCGGCGGCGGCCTCCCGCTCGGCGTGCGCCATCTGCTCCCGGGTGCCGCCCATATGCAGCGTGGGCGCTCGACGCAGGCGTTCGTCGGTGAACGGCACGTCTTCGGAGAGCACGAAGTCGACCTTGGCCACGCCGGGGCCGAACCGGTATCGCTGAAGGGCTTTCGCGTAGCGGTGGGGCAGGTTGTCGCCGTAGATGTCGGCCAGCGCGGTGGGTGCGGTGTCGTAGAGCGTCACACCGCCGGGCGGTGCGGTGACCTCATGGCCGGAGGTGATTACGCCGCCGTGGGCCCGCAAGTCGTCGATCAGGGCATCAGCGATGGCTTGGCTGCCGCCGACCGGGATGGGCCAGCCGACGGTGTGCGCGAGCGTGGCCAGCATGAGGCCGCCACCCGCCGACACCAACGACGGCATACGCGAGATCACGTGTGCCGCAACGCCGCTGAACAATGCGCGCGCATCCTCGCCAGACAGTGCGCTCCAGGCGGGTGTGCCCTGCTCGAGCAGCCGGCTCGCCACCTGCACGGCCGCGATGGGGTTGGTCGGGATCGAGCGCTTGTCGCCCAGCAGCAGGTCGAGCACCGCGTCGTCGCGCTCGACCATGGGGCCGAACAGCCGACGCCACGAACGCCCGTGCTCGAGCTCGGCGACAGTGCGGTCGAGGTCGTGGTATCCGACCGCCGAGCGCGCACCCGGGAGCGGATTGGCGTAGGAGACCTCGGGCACCCGCAGAGTCACGCCGCGGGCGGGCAGGTCGAATTCGGCCAGGAACGGCGACGCCAGCGCAAGCGGGTGCACGGCCGAGCAGATGTCGTGGGAGACGCCCGGGAACTCGGGGTCGGCGAGGGTGCGTGCGCCGCCGCCGAGGGTCGGTTGCGCCTCGAGCACCTGCACCGACAACCCGGCCCTGGCGCAGATGACGGCCGCCGCCAAACCGTTGGGTCCGCTGCCGACGACGGTGACGTCCACACCGGAGGTTCCCGCGCCCGGCGCCGCTGCGTTTCTCCCGCCCACCACCCGAACATTCAAGCCCATTAGGCTGACCGCGTGAGTCTGCCCGTTGTATTGATCGCCGACAAATTGGCCGAATCGACGGTTGCCGCCCTCGGTGACCAGGTGGAAGTCCGCTGGGTCGACGGTCCGGACCGGCCGAAGCTGCTGGCCGCCGTGCCCGAGGCCGACGCCCTGCTGGTGCGCTCCGCGACGACGGTCGACGCCGAGGTGCTCGCGGCCGCGCCGAAGCTCAAGATCGTCGCCCGCGCCGGGGTGGGCCTCGACAACGTCGACGTCGACGCCGCCACCGCCCGCGGTGTGCTGGTGGTCAACGCTCCGACCTCGAACATCCACAGCGCCGCCGAGCACGCCCTGGCCCTACTGCTGGCCGCGGCGCGCGAGATTCCGGCCGCCGATGCGTCGCTGCGCGCACACACCTGGAAGCGCTCGTCGTTCTCGGGCACCGAGATCTACGGCAAGACCGTGGGCGTGGTGGGCCTGGGCCGCATCGGGCAGCTGGTGGCCCAGCGGCTGGCCGCCTTCGGCACCCACATCGTGGCCTACGACCCCTATGTGTCGGCGGCGCGCGCCGCGCAGCTCGGGATCGAGTTGCTGAGCCTCGACGACCTCTTGGCGCGGGCGGACTTCATCTCCGTGCACCTGCCGAAGACACCCGAGACCGCGGGCCTGATCGGCAAGGAGGCGCTGGCGAAGACGAAGCCCGGCGTGATCATCGTCAACGCCGCGCGCGGCGGCCTCATCGACGAAGAGGCGCTGGCCGATGCGGTGCGCTCTGGGCATGTGCGGGGTGCGGGCCTCGACGTGTTCGCCAAGGAGCCGACGACCGAGAGCCCGCTGTTCGACCTGCCGCAGGTGGTGGTGACCCCGCACCTGGGGGCATCGACCGCCGAAGCCCAGGACCGGGCGGGCACCGACGTCGCGGCCAGCGTCAAGCTGGCCCTGGCGGGCGAGTTCGTCCCCGACGCGGTCAACGTCGGCGGGGGAGTCGTCGGCGAAGAGGTCGCGCCCTGGCTGGACCTGGTTCGCAAGCTCGGCCTGCTGGTCGGAGTGTTGTGCGACGAGCTGCCGGTCTCGCTGGCGGTGCAGGTCAAGGGTGAACTCGCCGCCGAAGACGTTGAGGTACTGCGCCTTTCGGCGCTGCGGGGACTGTTCTCGGCCGTGATCGAGGATCCCGTGACGTTCGTCAACGCGCCCGCGCTGGCCGGCGAGCGGGGGGTAGAGGCCGAGATCAGCACCGCGAGCGAGAGTCCCAGCCACCGCAGCGTGGTGGACGTGCGCGCGGTGTACGCCGACGGGACGACCGCCAACGTCGCGGGCACGCTGACGGAGCCGCAGTTGGTGGAGAAGATCGTCCAGATCAACGGGCGCAACTTCGATCTGCGTGCCGAAGGTGTGTATCTGATCGTCAGTTACGTCGACCGCCCGGGCACGCTGGGCAAGATCGGCACGATCCTCGGATCGGCGGACATCAACATCCACGCCGCCCAGTTGAGCGAGGACGCCGAAGGACCGGGCGCCACGATCCTGCTGCGCATCGACCGTGACGTCCCCGACGATGTGCGGTCGACGATCGCCGAGGAGGTCGGCGCGAAGCTGCTGAAAGTGGTTGATCTGTCGTGAGTTCCGGCATGAAACTGGCGGTCATCGCCGGCGACGGTATCGGCCCGGAGGTCGTCGGCGAGGCCGTCAAGGTTCTCGACGCGGTGTTACCCGGTGTGGACAAGACGCCGTACGACCTCGGCGCGCGCCGCTACCACGCCACCGGCGAGGTGCTGCCCGATTCGGTGCTCGACGAACTGCGCGGGCACGACGCGATCCTGCTCGGCGCGATCGGCGATCCGTCGGTGCCCAGCGGCGTGCTCGAACGCGGTCTGCTGCTGCGTATCCGGTTCGAACTCGACCATCACATCAACCTGCGGCCCGGCCGCCTGTACCCCGGCGTGAGCAGTCCGCTGGCGGGTGATCCCGAGATCGACTTCGTCGTCGTGCGGGAAGGCACCGAGGGTCCCTACACCGGCACCGGCGGCGCGATCCGCGTCGGCACACCGCACGAGATCGCCACCGAGGTCAGCGTCAACACCGCCTTCGGCGTGCAGCGCGTGGTGACCGACGCGTTCGTGCGCGCACAGCAGCGCCGCAAGCATCTGACGCTGGTGCACAAGAACAACGTGCTGACCTACGCCGGCGCGTTGTGGTGGCGCACGGTTCAGGAAGTCGGCGCAGGCTTCGGAGACGTCGAGGTCGCCTACCAACACGTCGACGCCGCGACCATTCACCTCGTCACGGACCCGGGCCGTTTCGATGTGATCGTCACCGACAACCTGTTCGGCGACATCGTCACCGATCTCGCCGCGGCGGTGTGTGGCGGTATCGGCCTGGCCGCCAGCGGCAACATCGACGCCACGCGGACCAACCCGTCGATGTTCGAACCCGTCCACGGCAGCGCCCCCGATATCGCGGGCCAAAACATCGCGGATCCGACGGCGGCGATCATGTCGGTCGCGCTGCTGTTGGCGCACGTCGGGAAGCACGACGCGGCCGCACGCGTCGACAAGGCCGTCGAACAGCATCTGGCCACGCGCGGCGACGAGAAGCTCTCGACGACACAGGTCGGCGACCGGATCGCGTCCTACCTGTAGATCGCAATCGCGTAGACGAGAAGGCATGGCGACACTTCGACGCCAGTGCTGGCTGTTCGCGATCGGCTCTGCGTTCTTCGCGATCGCGACCGCCCCGGGAGTGTCGGCGCTCGCCGGCGCGGGTCTTTCCAACCTGCTGTGTTTCATCGGATCGTGGTTTTTCACGACCGCCGGCTGGATGCAGTTGGTGTTGGCCAGGCCGGTGTTGGGCGTCGGATGGCTTTCTGCGGCCACGCAGTCCGCGGGCACCGTCCTGTTCAACATCAGCACCGGAGCCGCGTTGTGGGCGCATGCGGTCGAGCCGGAGCGGCGCCTGGTGTGGGCGCCGGACGCGATCGGCTCGACGGCGTTTCTGATCAGCGGCGTGCTCGGCGTCGTCGCGGTGACCGTCGCCGTCGGCGTGACCGAACTGAAATCGCGTGACTGGCAGGCGGAGTGGATCAACCTCGTGGGCTGCCTGGCGTTCGGGGTGTCGGCCGCGGGCGCCTACGTGAGCGGAAGCGGAGTCACCGAGGACGCGAAGCTCGCCAACGCCGGCACGTTCGTCGGTGCGCTGTGTTTCCTCGCTGCCGCGCTCTTGGTGTTACCGCGCGAGCGGCCGTCGGCGAGTTCTGCCCCAGGGTCGTAGCCGCGGCGAAATCACAGCCCTGGTGCAGAAGTCGCCGTGTGTTCGGTGTCGTTGGGGACGACCGGGATCGCCAGGAGCGGCAGCAACGCGCTCACCGCGAACGCCGCCGGGTATCCGGCCACCCCGATCAACCCGCCGAACAAAGGGGCGGCCGCTGCCGACGCGAGATGCTGGCTGGTGTTCTGCGTGCCCAGGGCCCGACCGCTCCAGAACGGGCCCGCGATCTCGGCGATGGCGGTGAACGCCAAACCGTTGTCGGACACCGTGATCACCGACGCGATCACCATCGCGGCCACGGCGACAGGGGATTCCAGAAAGTCCAACAGCGCCAGCGCGCCCATGCTGAACGCCGCGGCGGCCGCGATCGTGCGGATCGGGCGCAGCCGCTGCCCCAGTCGATCCGACCAGTGTCCGGCCGCGATCCGTCCGCCCGCGCCGAGCAACTGGGCCACCATGACGATGACGCCCGCCGAGCCGGCCGACCAATGGCGGTCGGTCATCAACCACACCAGCGTGAACGTCCATACGACGGCCTGCGGCACGACGAGCAGCACCGAAACGGCGTGAATCCGCCACAGCACCGAGGACCCTCGGTAGGGATTCGCGAGGTGTTCGACCGGCGCTTCCGATCGTGGTGGCCGTGGCGGGTCGATCACCGCCACCAGGCACACCAACGCCGACACCGCGCACACGACCGCGGGGAAGAGCAACGCCCCTGACACGCCATGGCTCTGCGCGAGTCGCGGAATCACCAGCGCTCCCAACCCGACTCCCAGCGGGGTGGCCGTCTGCCGGATCCCCATGGCCAGGCCGCGTTGTTCGACCGGAAACCAGCCGACGACCAACCGGCCGCTCGCGGAATTGCTGCTTGCGGCCGCCATGCCGCCGAGAAGAAGGAAGGCCCCCACGGCGACCAGCGATTCCGAGAAGGCGGCGGCGAACGTGGCCGCGGAGATCAGCACCGAACCGACCGTCAACACGATGCGCTCGCCGACGCGGTCGACGACATAGCCCCACGCGATCAGCGTGATGACCAGGCCGAGGCTCGGCATGCCCGAAAGCAGGCCTGCCGCAGCGAGGTCGAGCCCGCGTTCGGTATGCAGTGTCGGAATGAGAAACGCCGCGCCGTTGATGAAGACGTTGGCGCTCGTCGTCGCCGCCAGCGCAACGGCCAACATCGACCACCGCCGTGCAGTGCTGAGCGACTCGACGGACATCCGTCCATGGTGGCACAGCTGTCCCACGATGCTGAATTTGCATCTCACATTATGAGAGACAGGCGGTCGGCGACCAGGATGACCACGCACACTAGGCTGAACGCCATGCGTCTAGGCCGAATCGCCAGTCCCGACGGGGTCGCCTTCGTCAGCGTCGAGGGTCCCCCCGATGACCCCGCGCATGCGATCGCGAGGGAGATCGCCGAGCACCCGTTCGGCAATCCACAGTTCACGGGCAGGCAGTGGCCGCTGGCCGACGTGCGCCTGCTCGCCCCGATCCTGGCGACCAAGGTGGTGTGCGTCGGCAAGAACTACGCCGCGCACATCGAGGAGATGGCCGCGGCAGCGAAAAGCGATGGCGGCGCGAGTCCCGACCCCCGCACGTTCGACGACCCGATCATCTTCATGAAACCGAATACCGCGATCATCGGCCCGAATGTGCCGATCCAGCTGCCGGCCGACGCGAACCCGGTGCATTTCGAAGGCGAGCTGGCAGCGGTCATCGGCAGGCCGTGCAAGGACGTGCCCGCCGCGCGCGCTGCGGAGAACATCCTGGGCTACACGATCGCCAACGACGTCTCGGCCCGTGATCAGCAGCAGAAGGACGGCCAGTGGACCCGCGCTAAGGGTCATGACACGTTCTGCCCGATCGGACCGTGGATCGTCACCGACGTCGACCCGTCGGACCTCGAGATCCGTACGGAGGTCAACGGTGTGGTCAAGCAGAACAGCCGGACGTCGATGATGATCCACGACGTCGGTGCGATCGTGGAGTGGATCTCCCGGGTGATGACGCTGCTGCCCGGCGACCTGATCCTCACCGGAACGCCGGAGGGTGTCGGACCGATCGAGGATTCCGACACCGTCAGCATCACCATCGAAGGCATCGGAACGTTGACGAATCCTGTTGTGCGCAAGGGGAAGTCATGACCAGCGAGAACTCCGTCCGCGTGCGGTTCTGCCCATCTCCGACGGGCACGCCGCACGTCGGTCTCATCCGGACCGCGTTGTTCAACTGGGCCTACGCCCGCCACACCGGCGGCACCTTCGTGTTCCGGATCGAGGACACCGACTCGGCGCGCGATTCCGAGGAGAGCTACCGCGCCATCCTCGATGCGTTGCGGTGGCTGGGCCTGGACTGGGACGAGGGTCCCGAAGTCGGCGGTCCCTTCGAGCCGTACCGCCAGTCGCAGCGGCTCGGCCTGTACCGCGACGTGATCGCCCGGCTGCTCGAGTCCGGTGACGCGTACGAGTCGTTTTCCACGCCCGAGGAAGTCGAAGCGCGTCACCTGGCCGCCGGTCGCAATCCCAAACTCGGCTACGACAATTTCGACCGCGACCTGACCGAGGAGCAGCGTGCGGCGTTCCGCGCGGAGGGCAGGGGCGCAGTGGTGCGGCTGAAGATGCCGGACGGCGACATCGGCTGGCGTGACCTCGTTCGGGGGGAAACGACGTTTCCCGCCGGGTCGGTACCCGATTTCGCACTCACTCGCGGTAACGGGGAACCGTTGTACACCTTGGTGAATCCGGTCGACGACGCGCTGATGAAGATCACCCACGTGCTACGCGGCGAGGACCTGCTGTCGTCGACGCCGCGCCAGATAGCGCTGTATCAGGCGCTGATGCGGATAGGCGTGGCCGAACGCATCCCCGACTTCGCCCATCTGCCAAGCGTTTTGGGCGACGGAAACAAGAAGCTGTCCAAACGCGATCCCCAGTCGAACCTGTTCCTGCATCGCGAGCGGGGCTTCATCCCCGAGGGGTTGTTGAACTATCTGGCCCTGCTCGGCTGGGGCATCGCAGAAGATCGGGACGTGTTCAGCCTCGACGAGATGGTGGCGGCGTTCGACGTCGCCGACGTCAACTCAAATCCGGCGCGGTTCGACCAGAAGAAGGCCGACGCACTGAACGCCGAACACATCCGGATGCTGACCGAGGAGGATTTCACCGCCCGGCTGCGCGCGTACTTCACCGAACACGGTCACGACACAGGCCTCGACGACAAACGCTTCGCCGAGGCCGCAGCGCTGGTACAGACCCGCATCGTGGTGCTGGGCGACGCGTGGGATCTGCTGAAGTTCCTCAACGACGCGGACTTCGCACTCGACGAGAAGTCGGCGGCCAAGGAACTGCGCGCGGAGGCCGTGCCCGTGCTCGACGCCGCATTGGTCGCGCTGGAGGGCAGTGGAGACTGGACCACCGAGGCGATCGAGTCGGCGCTGAAGGAGGCGCTGCTCGACGGCCTGGGGCTAAAGCCGCGTAAGGCGTTCGGCCCGATCCGGGTCGCCGCCACGGGCGCCTCGGTCAGCCCGCCGCTCTTCGAATCGCTTGACCTGCTGGGCCGCGAACGCAGCTTGGCCCGATTGCGCGCCGGGCGCGAGCACGCGGCGGCGCAAGCCGAGGCGTGAAAAAGCGGCCGAAAATCTTTGGTAGTCTGCACGTCGGTCCGGTACTACGCGCGACGGGTTCCGCCCGCCGAGCGAGGGGACCGGAAAGGGTCCGTGACCTGCGGTTACGGGAAGCCTTTGGGGTATGGTGTAATTGGCAACACAGCTGATTCTGGTTCAGCCATTCTAGGTTCGAGTCCTGGTACCCCAGCCAATGACCGTGATTAGGCCGACAAATCTCGCTGAGATATGCTGGCCATCCGGAAACCAGTTCTAGCCCCCGTCGTCTAGCGGCCTAGGACGCCGCCCTCTCACGGCGGTAGCGTGGGTTCGAATCCCATCGGGGGTACAAATTCCGCGGCGCGCGATATGCGCTCATCTTTTCAGAGGCGGCGGGTCAGCGCCTCGGCAGCGGCCAACAGATCGGCAGCCCACCGGGCGCCCGGCCGCCGGCCCATTCGGTCGATCGGCCCGGATACCGAGATCGCGGCGATTACCTCGCCCCGTCCATCACGCACCGGCGCCGAGACACTCGCCACACCCGGCTCTCGTTCGGCAGCGCTCTGCGCCCAACCGCGCTTGCGGACCTCGGCGAGCGTGCGCTCGGTGAACTTCGCCGAGGGGAGCACGGCCTGTTGGGTCGCAGCGTCGGCGTAAGCCAGCAGAACCTTCGCGCCGGACCCGGCGGTCATCGGCAACCTGCTGCCGACCGGCACCGTATCGCGCAGCCCGGCAGGCGGTTCCAGCGCCGCTACACAGATCCGCGACGTGCCCTCGCGTCGGTAGAGCTGCACGCTCTCGCCGGTGATCTCGCGCAATCGGGGCAGCACCACGGCCCCGGCGGCCACGAGCGGATCGCTGATTCGCCCGGCCAATTCGGTCAGGCCGGGTCCGAGCCGCCAGCGGCCGTCGCCGTTGCGCGCCAGCAGGCGGTGGGTTTCCAGGCCCGCGGCGAGGCGGTGGGCCGTGGCGCGCGGGAGACCCGTGCGCTCGCACAGCTCGGCCAGCCCACACGGCGAATCGGCGACCGCGTGCAGCACACCCACGGCTTTGTCCAATACGCCGATGCCGCTATCCTGTCTCATAGAGAGATATTAACGTCCCAGATTGTGAGATAGTCAAGATGTCGACCGATGTTTCCGGTGCAGCTCGCGAGCGCATCGACAAACCACGCACGATGGCCGAGAAGGTGTGGGCCGATCACGTCGTCGTCGAAGGCGGCGGCGAAGGCGCGGCGCGTGAACCCGATCTGATCTATATCGACTTGCACCTTGTGCACGAGGTGACCAGTCCTCAGGCGTTCGACGGTCTGCGGTTGGCCGGGCGTCCGGTGCGTCGACCGGATCTGACGATCGCCACCGAGGACCACAACGTGCCGACGATCGACATCGACAAGCCGATCGCGGACCCCGTGTCTCGCACACAAGTGGAGACGCTTCGGCGCAACTGTGAAGAGTTCGGTATCCGGCTCCATCCGATGGGCGACGCCGAGCAGGGCATCGTGCACATCATCGGACCGCAACTCGGTTTGACCCAGCCCGGTATGACGGTCGTGTGTGGCGACAGCCATACCTCGACGCATGGTGCGTTCGGTGCGCTGGCGATGGGCATCGGCACGTCGGAGGTCGAACACGTCCTCGCCACGCAGACGCTTCCGTTGCGGCCGTTCAAGACGATGGCGGTCAACGTCGACGGCGAACTGCCCGACGGGGTCAGCGCGAAAGACATCATCCTCGCGGTGATCGCGAAGATCGGCACCGGCGGCGGACAGGGACACGTCATCGAGTACCGCGGCAGCGCGATCGAATCGCTGTCGATGGAGGGCCGGATGACGATCTGCAACATGAGCATTGAGGCCGGCGCGCGCGCCGGCATGGTGGCCCCCGACGAGACCACGTTCGAGTTCCTGCGTGGGCGTCCGCACGCTCCGCAAGGTGCGCAGTGGGACGAGGCGGTCGGCGCTTGGCGCCGCCTCCGCACCGATGAGGGCGCCGAGTTCGACACCGAGGTCTACATCGACGCCTCGACGTTGAGCCCCTTCGTCACGTGGGGGACCAACCCCGGTCAGGGGGTGCCGCTGTCGGATTCGGTTCCCGATCCGGAACTGATGTTCGATGAGGGTGAGCGCCAGGCGGCCGAAAAGGCATTGGCCTACATGGACCTTCGGCCCGGTACGGCCATGCGGAACATCGCCGTCGACACCGTCTTCGTCGGCTCGTGCACCAACGGCCGCATCGAGGATCTGCGGGTGGTCGCCGATGTGTTGCGCGGCCGCAAGGTCGCCGACGGGGTGCGCATGCTGGTGGTGCCGGGGTCCATGCGCGTACGGCTGGAGGCCGAATCCGAAGGCCTCGGCGAGATCTTCACCGCGGCCGGTGCGGAGTGGCGTCAGGCGGGCTGTTCGATGTGTCTCGGCATGAACTCCGATCAGCTGTCGCCGGGCCAACGGTGCGCGTCGACCTCCAACCGGAATTTCGAGGGCAGGCAAGGAAAGGGTGGCCGTACCCATCTGGTGTCGCCCGCCGTCGCGGCGGCCACCGCGGTGCGCGGCACGCTGTCCTCACCCGCCGACCTGACCGACTGATAGGAGCAAGAAGCCATGCAGGCTTTCCACACCCACACCGGCATCGGCGTTCCCCTGCGCCGGTCCAATGTCGACACCGACCAGATCATCCCGGCCGTCTACCTGAAGCGAGTTACACGAACGGGTTTCGAGGACGGTTTGTTCGCCGCCTGGCGCAACGACCCGTCGTTCGTATTGAACCTACCGCCCTTCGACAAGGGTTCGGTATTGGTCGCCGGCCCCGATTTCGGCACCGGTTCTTCACGCGAACATGCCGTGTGGGCACTTATGGATTACGGCTTCCGGGTCGTCATCTCGTCGCGCTTCGCCGACATCTTTCGGGGCAATGCGGGCAAGGCCGGGCTTCTGGCGGCCGAAATTCCGCAAGATGATGTAGAAATTTTATGGAAGCTCATCGAGGAGCAGCCAGGCCTGGAAATCACTGTGAATCTTCAAGATCGGACCATAGTCGCCGGAACGGTCATGGTGCCGTTCAGAATTGACGACTATACGGCTTGGAGATTGCTGGAAGGGCTCGACGATATAGGCCTTACGCTGCGCAAATGCGACGATATCGAAGCTTATGAAGCGCGTAGGCCGGACTGGAAACCCCGGACTCTGCCGACCGGATAAAGGCCGCCGGTGAGCCGAAATCACCGCCTCTGACCCCGGTTCTCGAGGGGCCCCTCTGGAGGTCAAGGGGGGCAAGAAAGTTCGCTGACGTCGCTTGAAACTGCGCGTGGCTCTTGGAAATCAATGGGGAATGGGTTTACCGTGTCCTCTAGTCGGTCCAATGAGGGCCACTGGTTTCTCGGAGGTTATGCATGAACAAAGCAGAGCTCATCGACGTACTTACGACGAAGCTCAATACCGATCGCCGGACGGCGACCGACGCGGTGGAGAACGTCGTTGACACCATCGTGCGTGCGGTTCACAAGGGTGACAGCGTCACCATTACCGGCTTCGGCGTTTTCGAACAGCGCCGCCGCGCCGCCCGCGTCGCGCGTAATCCGCGCACCGGCGAGACCGTGAAAGTCAAGCCCACGTCCGTGCCGGCATTCCGGCCCGGCGCTCAGTTCAAAGCGGTTGTCTCTGGCGCACAGCGCCTCCCGGCGGAAGGACCAGCAGTGAAGAGAGGCGCAACGGCGGGAGGTGCCCGCAAGGCGGCCAAGAAGACCGCGAAGAAGGCCGCGAAGAAGGCACCTGCGAAGAAGGCCGCGACCAAGCGGACGGCCGCCAAGAAGACCGCCGCCAAGAAGGCCCCGGCGAAGAAGGCCGCGACCAAGCGGACGGCGGCCAAGAAGACCGCCGCCAAGAAGGCGCCGGCCAAGAAGTCCGCCGCGAAGAAGGCCCCGGCCAAGAAGGCCGCGACCAAGCGGACGGCAGCCAAGAAGACCGCGAAGAAGGCTCCGGCCCGCAAGGCGCCGGCCAAGCGCGGCCGCAAGTAGTTTCAACCGGAGACGCCGTGGGTCCTCGCGACCCACGGCGTTTTCGCGTTTTCGGCCGCCCAAAACATCTACGGCTCAATCTTTCCGGACCCGCACCGGCCCGAATTTTGTATTCAACAGCCGGGCGTCACTTCACGGCGAGGGGGCTGCCCATGTGGTCGGCCGCGATCAATTGGCCGTCGGCCAGCGACAGTACCCAGGTGCTCCCCTTGCGGTTGCGCGACTTGTCGGGCCGCACGTTGTCGCGCTCGCACCACCACTCGATGAGGTCGGGAATCACCTTTCCCTGGGTACAGATCACCGGTGTGCCTGGGGTGTCGGCGATCTCGAGGAAGCGCTGCCGGGCCGCTTTGCGGTTGTCGGCGTAGGACTCCTCGGTCAACAGCTCGTCGCGAAGAATGGTCGCGCCGAGCTCGTCGGCCAACGGTTCCAATGTCGAGACGCAGCGCACCCTGTCGGCGGCGAACAGATGGTCGGCGCCGAAGGCGAGCAACAAGCCGACGAGAGATTGCGCCTGCGCGCGCCCGTTCTTGTCCAACGGCCGTTCGCGGTCGTCGCCCTTGAACCGCGACTTGCTGCCCGCAGTGGCATGACGGACGATCAGCACCGTCTTGGTATCGGCCGGATTCTTCGCGAAGCGGCGCAGGACCTTTCGGTCTTGGGGGTAGTCCAGCTGTTTGATGGCCGCCGGAACGGGTAACCACTTGAGTTCGTCGACCTCGTCGTTCGGGCGGAATTCGCCGCGGATCTGGCGGGCCGCCCAGTAGCGGACCTTCTTCTTACCCTGCTCGACGGGATAGCTCACCGACGCGAGCCGCCGACCGAGATGTGCGGCGTACCCGGTTTCTTCGCACACCTCACGCACGGCCGCGACGGGCTCGGTCTCACCGGGGTCCACCTTCCCCTTCGGCAGCGACCAGTCGTCATAGCGAGGACGGTGGATCAGCGCGACCTCGGGCGCATCGGGCTGACCGTTCGGACGCCACAGCACCGCGCCCGCGGCCAGGATCGTCTTCACATCGGAACCGGTCTCGGATGTCCGCTTCGGCAACTCAACTCCTGCAGATCATTCCGGGCACCCGCGGCCCTTTTCGGCAATTCGGTCGCTGTAGAGATCCGTCATCGCTGCCGATGGCGTTCCATCAACGAGACCTGGTGATCGCGAACCGTCTGACCCTCCTGCGGCGAGGCCGTCCACTTACCGTCGACGCCCAACTCCCAACAACGGGTCGCCGGGTCCATCGCCGACTCGAAGATCTCATGGAGTTCCGCCTTCAGTCGCGGATCCTTGACTTCGGCCATCACCTCGACGCGCCGATCGAGATTGCGGTGCATCATGTCGGCGCTGCCGATCCAGAATTCGTCGATGCCGCGGAAATGGATGATCCGTGAATGTTCGAGGAACCTGCCGAGGATCGAGCGGACGACGATGTTGTCCGAATACCCAGGGGCGTGGGGGCGTAGCGCACAGATGCCCCGGACCACCACCTCCACCCGCACACCGGCCTGCGATGCACGGTAGAGCGCGTCGATGACCTGCTCGTCCACCAACGCGTTGGCTTTCAGCCTGATCCGCCCTTCGGCGCCGTCACGGGTGGCGGCGATCTCGCGCTCGATGCGGTCGATGATGCCCCTGCGGACACCCTGGGGCGCCACCAGAAGGTTGCGGTACGAGTCCTTGCGCGAGTAGCCGGTCAACGAGTTGAAAAGGTCGGTGAGGTCCGCGCCGATGTCCGGCGCGGCCGTCAACAACCCGATGTCTTCGTACAGGCGCGCGGTTTTCGGGTTGTAGTTCCCGGTGCCGATGTGGCAGTAGCGCCGGATCAGTGAGCCCTCCCGGCGCACCACCAGACACGTCTTGCAATGGGTCTTGAGCCCGATGAGCCCGTACACCACGTGCACGCCTGCACGCTCCAGCGCGCGCGCCCATTGGATGTTGGCCTGTTCGTCGAACCGCGCCTTGATCTCAACAAGCGCGACAACCTGCTTACCCGCGGCCGCAGCGTCGATGAGCGCGTTCACGATTGGGGAGTCACCCGACGTGCGGTATAGCGTCTGCTTGATCGCCAGCACGTTCGGGTCCGCCGCGGCCTGTTCGATGAACCGCTGCACGGTGGTGGAGAACGAGTCGTACGGGTGGTGCACCAGCACGTCGCCGTCACGCAGCGTCGAGAAGATGCTCTTCGGCGTCTCCCGCTCGCCGAACGCCGGCGGTGTCGCAGGTACGAACGGCCGATCCTTGAGCCCGGGGCGATCGAGATCGTAGATCTGCCAGAGCGAGGACAGATCGAGCAGGCCGGGCACCTCGATGACGTCACCGGGCGCGACGTCGAGCTCGCGCAGCAGCAACTCGAGCATGCTCTCGGTCATGTCGTCGGAGACTTCCAACCGCACCGGTGAACCGAATCGGCGCCGCGCGAGTTCGCGCTCGAGCGCCTGCAACAGGTCTTCGTCGCGGTCCTCTTCGACCTCGAAATCGGCGTTGCGCGTGATGCGGAAGGCGTGATGCTCGACGATCTCCAGCCCCGGGAACAACACATGCAGGAACGCCGCGATCAGCTCCTCCATCGGGAGGAAGCGCACGATCTTCGCATCACCCTCGCGCACGGCCAGTTCGACGAAGCGTTCGACGTTGTCGGGCACCTTGACTCGGGCGAAGTGCTGCCCGCCGTCATCGGGATGTTTGACGGTGATCGCGAGGTTCAGGCTGAGCCCACTCACAAACGGGAACGGGTGGGCCGGATCGACCGCGAGCGGCGTCAGGACCGGGAACACCTGTTCGTGGAAATAGGTGGACAGCCGGGCGCGTTCGGCTTCGTCCAGTTCGGCCCAGGTGACGATCACGATGCCCTCGTCGGCCAGCGCGGGTCGCACCGAATCGAGGAACACGTGCGCGTGACGGTTCGCGAGGTGTTGCGTTCGCTCGTTGATGCGACGCAACTGTTCGCGCGGGGAGAGGTTGTCGGCGGAGCGCACCGAGAGCCCCATCTCGTCGCGCCGCTTCAGCCCGGCGACGCGGACCATGTAGAACTCGTCGAGATTCGAGGCGAAGATCGCGAGGAACTTCGCGCGTTCGAGCAGCGGCAGCGACGGATCGGCGGCCAAGGCCAGCACCCGGGCGTTGAAGTCGAGCCAGCTCAGTTCACGGTTCAGGTAACGATCTTCGGGCAGCGCGTTCTCGACCGCGGGCGCCGTGGCAGCCGGAGGCGCCTCTGGCGCCGAGTCGCCCGAGTCCGACGGCATCGGCCGGATGCTCGCAGCGGTCGGTTCGCTGTCGTTGTCGCGAACCTCGATCCCGGCTTTGGTCATGCCTCAGATGATCCCCCATCCAACGGCCTTCGTGCCAGCGCGCTACGAACTGTTCACCCCGAAGCGGCGATGGCCGCCGCCGTCGCGGCACCGACACCGAGCCGGCGCGCAACCAGCAGGTCATCGGGTGTGTCGATGTCGCAGCGCAGCCCGGGCCACGCCCCGGTGAGCTCGAGCGCACCGGAACTGCGGTGCCGTTGCGCGGAGTCCGCGCCGAACTGCGGGTTCAGCGCGACCCCGAAGGAGAACAGCGCCGACGTGCCGGTGCCGTGCCGGTCGCCGACGAAACTTCGCGGGTGTCGGCGGGCGTCGGCGACCGCCGCCGCCAGCTCATTGGTCTGTAGAGCGGGTAAATCACCTTGCAACACAACGATGTTCGGTGTCTCCCGCCGAACCTCGGCTTCGGCCGCGGCGATCGCGTTGTTCAACGGATCGCGGTGGCCGTCGGGGGTGGGGTCGGTGAGCACTCGGGCCCCGAGCCGATCCGCCGCCTCGGCGGCACCCTCATCCGGTGTGACGACGGTGATCGAGCGCACCGCCGCGACCGCGGACGCGGCGGTGATCGTGTCGATCAGCATCGCCAGCACGACCTTTTCGCGGGTGCTCGCGGAAAAGACGGGCGCCAACCGGGTCTTGGCCGCTGCGAGTCGCTTTACGGCGATCACCAACCCGATGTCGGCATCCGGTGATCCGCTCATATGCGTCATCCTGCCAGCACTGCCGCGCGCGTTACCCTGAAGGCGTGGTCGAAGCGGCGGTGATGGGGGCCGGTGCGTGGGGTAGTGCACTGGCCAAGGTGCTCGCCGACGCGGGCAACGAGGTGAGGATCTGGGCTCGGCACACCGACGTCGCCGACGAGATCAACGACACGCATCGCAACACCCGATATCTCGGTGACACGGAACTACCCAAGACGATCCGGGCCACCGGTGATGCGGGCGAGGCGCTGGACGGCGCATGCACGGTGCTGTTCGCGGTGCCCGCCCAGACACTACGAGCCAACCTCGAACAGTGGTCGGGACTCATCAACGACGAAGTCACCTTGGTGAGCCTGGCCAAGGGCATCGAACTCGACACGCTCATGCGCATGAGCCAGGTGATCATCCAGATGACCGGCGCCGACCCATCGCGCGTCGCGGTGGTATCCGGGCCGAACCTCGCCAGCGAGATCGCCGACGAGCAACCGGCGGCCACGGTCGTGGCCTGCAGTGACTCCGGACGGGCCGTGGCGTTGCAGCGTGCGCTCTCTACCGCGTACTTTCGCCCCTACACCAATGCCGACGTCATCGGCGCCGAGGTCGGCGGCGCATGCAAGAACGTCATCGCGCTTGCGTCCGGCATGGCCGCCGGTGTCGGGCTGGGGGAGAACACCGCGGCAGCGATCATCACCCGCGGGCTGGCCGAGATCATGCGGCTGGGAATCGCGTTGGGCGCCAAGCCCGCGACGCTGGCAGGCCTGGCCGGCGTCGGTGACCTGGTGGCGACGTGCACGTCGACGCAGTCGCGCAACCGCTCGTTCGGGATGCGGCTGGGCCAGGGTGGCACGATGGAATCGGCGATGCGCGCAACCGGCGGCCACGTCGCCGAGGGTGTCGCATCGTGTCAGTCGGTGCTCGCATTGGCCGAGAGCTACGACGTCGAGATGCCGCTCACCGACGCGGTATTCCGGGTGTGCCACAGGGGTTTGTCGGTCGACGAAGCCGTCGCGTTGTTGCTCGGGCGCAGCACGAAACCGGAGTGACCGGTGGACGGTCAATACGGCGATTCCACCCGAAGCGTGAAATCCGTTGCTTCGGAAGCGATCCCGGGTCAGGCGGTGGCGCCGGCACCCGTGCCGGCGACCACCTTCCATCTGTCAGCTGATGAATCCGAATCGCCGGACACCTACGGGCGCGGGTCGAATCCAACGTGGCGCCACGTGGAGTCGGCGCTCGCACAGCTCGAGGGCGCGCCGGCCGCGTTGGCCTTCGGATCGGGGATGGCCGCGATCACCTCCGTCCTGCGTGCGCTGACCAAGCCCGGGAGCAAGCTCGTCGTACCGGCCGACGGCTACTACAAGGTTCGCGAATATGCATCGGAATACCTTGTCGCGCAGGGTGTCACGGTGGTCGTTGCGACCACCGGCGAGATGTGCGCGGCGTCGGCGGACGCGGACGTGGTACTCGCCGAGAGCCCGGCCAATCCCGGCCTCGATGTGGTCGATCTGCACCAGCTCGCGATGCAGTGTCGCAGCCGTGGCGCAACGCTGGTCGTCGACAACACCACCGCAACACCGTTCGGACAGCAACCCCTTTCGCTGGGCGCGGACGTGGTGGTGGCCAGCGCGACCAAGGCACTGTCGGGCCACAGCGACCTCCTCGCCGGGTATGTCGCCAGCGCGCACACCGACCTGATGGACGTGGTGGCCCGGGAACGGTTGCGCTCGGGCGCCGTGCTCGGCGCGTTCGAGGCGTGGCTGCTGTTACGCAGCCTTGGCACCGCCGGCCTGCGGTTCGAGCGGCAGTGCCACAACGCGGCGGCGCTGGCCGTGGCACTGCACGCACACCCCGCGGTGCGGACGGTGCGGTACCCCGGCCTGCCCGATGACCCGTCGCACCGGATCGCGTGCGCACAGATGAAGAGGTTCGGCGGCCTGATCGCCGTCGAGTTGGCCGACGCAGCCGCCGTGCACGCCCTGGTCGAGCGCAGCGCGCTGCTGATCGCCTCGACGAGCTTCGGCGGAATCCACACGTCGGTGGATCGTCGCGCTCGCTGGGGCGACGACGTCAGCGACGGGTTCGCCCGGATCTCGCTCGGCATCGAGGACACCGACGATCTGATCGCCGATATCGAGCAGGCGCTGGGCTGATAGCGCCGACAGCCATCGCGGGCGGGCCGGTCGACGGCCATGACGGTAGCCTCTGCAGGTTGTGACTGCCCGCCATGGCCCCGGCACCGGACGCGTCCGGGTTGCCGTCGTCTACGGCGGACGCAGCTCCGAACACGCGATTTCGTGCGTCTCCGCAGGCAGCATCCTGCGCAATCTCGATCCGCAGCGCTTCGACGTGGTCCCGGTCGGCATCACCCCGCAGGGGGCGTGGATGTTGACCGATGCGCGGCCGGACACCCTCGCGATCACCGACGGCCGCCTGCCGGAGGTGACCGCCGCGTCGGGCACCGAACTGGCGCTGGCCGCCGATCCGGGCCGCGGCGGGCAGTTGCTGTCGCTCGGCGGGGAAGCGGGGGAGATCCTGGCGGCGGTCGACGTCGTTTTTCCGGTTCTGCACGGCCCGTACGGCGAGGACGGCACGATCCAGGGCCTGCTCGAGCTCGCGGGTGTGCCTTACGTCGGTGCGGGTGTGCTGGCCAGCGCCGTCGGCATGGACAAAGAGTTCACCAAGAAGCTGTTGGGCGCGTCCGGACTGCCGATCGGCGATTACGAGGTGTTGCGGCCTCGCCGGGACACGCTGACCCTCGAGGCGCGCGAGCGGCTGGGCCTTCCGGTCTTCGTGAAACCGGCGCGCGGCGGCTCGTCAATCGGCGTGAGCCGGGTGACGGCCTGGGACCAGCTGCCGCAGGCGATCGACCAGGCCCGCAGGCACGATCCGAAGGTGATCGTCGAGGCCGCGGTGCCGGGGCGCGAACTGGAATGCGGCGTGCTCGAATTCCCCGACGGACGGGTCGAGGCCAGCGCGCTCGGCGAGATCCGCGTTGCCGGGGTGCGTGGCCGCGAGGACGGCTTCTACGACTTCGCGACGAAATACCTCGAGGACGCGGCCGAACTCGACGTGCCCGCCAAGGTCGACGATGATGTCGCCGACGCCGTGCGGGTGCTCTCGATCCAGGCGTTCAACGCCATCGACTGTCAGGGCCTGGCCCGCGTCGACTTCTTCCTCACCGACGACGGTCCCGTCATCAACGAGATCAACACCATGCCGGGATTCACCACCATCTCGATGTTCCCGCGGATGTGGGCCGCCAGCGGCGTCGACTATCCGACCCTGTTGGCCACGATGGTGCAGACCGCGCTCAACCGCGGCACGGGGCTGCGCTGAGGTTCAGCACCTTCGCCGCAGAGTCAACGCGGCGGGCCCGGGACGACGGGCTTGGCGGGCAATGCCTTGGCGATCGCCGCGGACAGCAGCTGGATCGGCGTCGGACCGGAACCCTGGGGCAACGTCAACGCGACGTACACCCCTCGGTCGACGGCGAACCACGTGCTGCGTGCCTGGTCGACGTCCGCCGTCTCGGCGCCGGGCTCACTCACCCGAAACCACTGCACCTCGTCGACCACCTGCACCGGCGCGCCCGCGACGAACTCGGCCGGCCGCTCCACCCCGCAGCGCAGGACGATGGGCTCGCCTCCGCCCTCGGGACGCCACGCCGCCGCGCCGGGGGGCGCCGGATCGGCCAGCGGCGCGCGGGCGTGATCGCCCAGCTCGTCCGGGAGGCCGGCGAGCAGGTCGGCGCACTGCGAACTCGTGGCGGCAGGGGCGGGCACGGCGGCCACGGGAACGGGCTGTTGCGGTGCCGATCCCTGGCGCATCACGGCGATCGCCAAGACCGCCACGATTCCGGCCACCGCTACCACCAGGGCGGTGACCAGCAGCGCCCGAGGCGGTCCGTCACCGGTCTCCGAATCCACGGCCCAACTCTATTGATGCGCCCCGTTGGCGATCGGACAGGTCAGCGTCCTGGTGATACCGGCGACCTGCTGGACGGTGGGGACGACGGTGGCTTTCAGATCGGCCAGGGTGTCCGCACCGACGCGCACGACGACGTCGTACGGGCCCGTCACGTACTCGGCGGACAACACCCCGGGAAGCGCGGCGAGTTGTTTGGCGACGACTTCGGCGCGGCCCACTTCGGTCTGAATCAGCATGAAAGCCTCGACCACCCGCTGTCCCTCCACATCGCTGCATAGACTCCACGCCGCAGGCGCTTAACGTACCGCAGGTGCGCCCGGCGTTCAGGCCAGCACGAAACGGACAAGGCCGCGACAGGAGGTGACATGGCGTCCGACGCCGAGACCCTGGCGCAGGTGGGGGAGTTCGCGGTGATCGCGCGCCTGGTGGCCGGGCGTCGCCAGCCCGACGCCGTCGCGGTGGGGCCCGGTGACGACGCCGCCGTACTGTTCGCCCCCGACGGCAGGACGGTCGTGTCCACGGACATGCTGGTGGCCGGGCGGCACTTCCGGTTGGACTGGTCGACGCCGAACGACGTGGGGCGCAAGTCGATCGCGCAGAACGCGGCCGACATCGAGGCGATGGGTGCGCGACCGACCGCCTTCGTCGTCGCGTTCGGCGCACCGTCGGACACACCCGCCGAGCAGGTCTTGGCGCTGGCCGACGGCATGTGGCAGGAGGCCGAGTCGATGGGCGCGGGCATCGCAGGCGGCGACCTCGTCAGCGCCCCGCAGTGGGTGATCTCGGTGACCGTGCTCGGCGACCTCGAGGGCCGCGAGCCCGTGCGCCGCGGCGGGGCCGGCCCCGGTGACGTGGTAGCCGTCGCCGGTGATCTCGGCCGCTCTGCCGCCGGATTCACGTTGTGGCGCAACGGCATCGAACGCTTCGACGAACTGCGCAGGCGCCACGTCGCACCGCGGCCGCCGTACGGGCAGGGTCGCGTCGCCGCCGAGAGCGGTGCCACCGCGATGACCGACGTGTCGGACGGGTTGCTCGCCGACCTCGGCCACATCGCCGAGGCATCCGGTGTCGGCATCGACCTGTCCACCGCCGCGTTGGCCGCCGACCATGAGGCACTCGCCGACGCCGCAGAAGCGGTGGGCGCCGATGCCTGGTCGTGGATTCTCGGGGGCGGGGAGGACCACGCGCTGGTCGCGACGTTCCCCGACGCGCCTCCGCCCGGGTGGCGCGTGATCGGTCGGGCGCACGACGGCGCGCAGGGGGTCTCGGTCGACGGCGCGGTGTGGCAGGGGAATACCGGGTGGCAGTCGTTCGACTAGTTAGGGTGTCGAGTCGTGACCGTGTACGCCATCGCCCAGCTGAGGTTCACGGACCGTGCGGCGTATGACCGCTACCAAGCCCGTTTCCTCGACGTCTTCACCCGCTACTCGGGAACGCTGCTCGCGGCCGACGAGTCGCCGCAGATCCTGGAGGGCTCCTCGGACCGCGAGAAGGTCGTGTTGATGTCGTTCCCTGACGAGGCGTCTTTCCGCGCGTGGGCGAACTCGCCCGAGTACCAGGAGATCTCGAAGGACCGCCACGCCGGCGCCGACTCGTTGGTGATGCTGGTCGAGGGGCTTAGATGAGCGCCAAACCGCTGCACGAACTCGTCGAGCAGGGCTGGGCCGCAGCGCTGGAACCGGTCGCGGACCACGTCGCGCAGATGGGCGAGTTCCTGCGCGCCGAACTGGCCGCCGGTAACGGATACCTGCCCGCCGGTCAAAACGTGTTGCGCGCGTTCACCTTTCCGATGGACAAGGTGCGTGTTCTGATCGTCGGTCAGGACCCGTATCCGACACCCGGGCACGCCGTCGGCCTGAGCTTCTCGGTGGCGCCCGAGGTGCGGCCGCTGCCGCGTAGCCTGGAGAACATCTTCAAGGAGTACGCCGACGACCTCGGCCATCCGGCGCCGGCCACCGGCGACCTGACGCCGTGGGCCGAGCGCGGCGTGATGTTGCTCAACAGGGTGCTCACGGTCCGCCCTGGCAACCCGGCGTCACACCGGGGCAAGGGGTGGGAAGCCGTGACCGAATGCGCGATTCGCGCGCTCGTCGCACGCAGGCAACCGTTGGTCGCGGTGCTGTGGGGCCGCGACGCCTCGACGCTGAAGCCGATGCTGGACGGCGCCGACTGCGTTGCGATCGAATCGCCGCACCCGTCGCCGCTGTCGGCGTCGCGCGGGTTCTTCGGGTCGCGGCCGTTCAGTCGCGCGAACGAACTGCTCGAGAAGATGGGCGCCGAGCCGATCGACTGGCGGCTGCCCTAACGAACTATCCGACGCCCGGGATCGGCGGCGGTGAGGGGATCGGCGGAGGCGACGGAATCTCCGGCGGGGCCGGGATCGCCGGCGGCGACGGGACGCCGGGCGCCGGAACCTCGACCGTGCCGCCCTCAGTGCCATTGCCCTCGGTGGTGGTGGCCGGAACTCCAGGCGCCGGTGTGGTGGTTTCGGGTGCGCTGGTCTCCACGGTCACTTCGACCGACGTGGTGGTCGACGTCGTCGGTGTCGTGGTCGTCGTCTCGTCACCGGCGGAATCGCCGCCGCCGCACGCGGTCAATAGGGCCAGCGCGCATCCGGACAGCGCGATCAGGGTGGGTCTTGCAGCTGCACGAGAGGTCATGCATCGGGGGCTACCCGGTGGGTGGCCGCCGCAATCGCGCGTGCGTCAGCCGCGCGAGACCTTTCCGGCCTTGATGCACGACGTGCACACGTTCATGCGCTGCTTGTTGCCCCCGGGTCGGGTGACGGCGCGCACGGTCTGGATGTTGGGATCCCAGCGACGGCTGGTCCGGCGATGGGAGTGCGAGACCGACTTGCCGAAGCCGGGTCCCTTCCCGCAGATATCGCACACGGCAGCCATTGCAGAACTCCTCAGATCAGTACGTGGGGGTCCGGGCCGCTGCACCGCGGTGGGCGCGGCTCGACCCGACAACCCGACCAGGATACCGGCAGCCGCAACGATCACCAAAATGCCGTCGCCGCGCAGCGCGTGGACCACGATCAGGCTACCGACCGGCGGCAACTTCGTGCCGGTGCTGTCAGGTCCAATCGCTAGGCTGACCCGCACGGCGGGGCGTCACATTCGGTGGAGGTAAGGCATGTCGGCTCGACTGCTCGATGCCCCCACGCTGCGGAAGTGGTCGCACACCGCGGTCGGTGACCTCATCACCCACACCGACGAGATCAACCGGCTCAATGTGTTCCCGGTCGCCGACGCCGATACCGGCACGAACATGCTGTTCACCATGCGTTCGGCCTGGGCGCAGGCCGACGCGCTGCCCCACACCGACGACGTCGCCGAGGTCGCGGAAGCGCTGGCGCGCGGGGCCTTGCACGGGGCGCGGGGAAATTCCGGCGTGATCCTGTCCCAGATCCTGCGGGCGGTGGCCGAGGTCACCGCGGAGGCGGTTTCGGACCGTGGGAGCGGGCTGGTCGCCGTGGACGGGCCGTTGTTCGCCGCTGCGCTGCGCCACGCCGTGGTGCTGGTGATCCGCTCGATGGGAGAGGCCGTGCCCGGCACCATCGTCACGGTGCTCCAGGACGCGGCTGAGGCCGCCGAACTGGCCTGCGCCGAGCGCGCCGGGCTGCCCGACGTCGTGTGCAGGGCCGCGGATGCGGCAGCGCAGTCGCTCGACCGGACCACCGGCCAACTCGACGTGCTGGCCCGCGCGGGCGTGGTGGACGCGGGCGGCCGCGGGTTGCTGGTACTGCTGGACGCGATGAGCACGACGCTGACGGACCGCGCAGTGCGCAGGACGCCGTACGCCCCGGCGCCACCGCTGCATGCCGACGCCGGCGGGGCGCACGTCGTCAAGGCTCCGCAGTTCGAGGTGATGTACCTGCTGAGCGGATGCGATCCGGCGGGAGTGGAGCGACTCCGCGCCGACCTGGACGCCCTCGGCGATTCGGTGGCGATCGCCGCCGCGTCGGAGGGCGGCGGCCACTACTCCGTGCACGTGCACGCCGACGATGCGGGCGCCGCCGTCGAGGCCGGCCTCGCCGTGGGGGTGCCCAGCCGCATTCAGATCACGGCGCTCACCGGCACCGCCGGTGCGCGTCCCGCGGGCGGATGGTCGCGAGGCCGCACCGTGCTCGCCGTCGTCGACGGACAGGGCGCCGAGGAGTTGTTCGCCGGTGAAGGCGCACACGTGCTGCGGATCGACGGGGAGGCGCCGGTCAGCGCCAAACAGCTGCTGCACGCGCTCGTCAACGCCGACGCCGGCCAGGCGATGATCCTGCCGAACGGATACGTCGCCGCCGAAGAACTGGTCGCCGGGTGCACGGCGGCGATGGGCTGGGGCATCGACGTCGTGCCGGTTCCCGCGGCGTCCATGGTGCAGGGTCTGGCGGCGCTGGCGGTCCACGACGAGTCGAGGCAGGCCGTCGACGACGGATACACCATGGCCCGGGCGGCCGCCGGTGCCCGCCACGGGTCGGTGCGGGTCGCCACCGAGGAGGCGCTCACCTGGGCGGGCATGTGCAAGCCGGGCAACGGCCTCGGCATCTCGGGCGACGAGGTGCTGGTCGTGGGTGACGACCTCGTCGCCGCGGGCGCGGGCCTGATCGATCTGCTGCTGTCCGCAGGCGGCGAACTCGTGACCGTCCTCACCGGTGCCGGAGTCGACGACGGCGTCGCCGCCGCACTCGGCGAGCATGTGCACGAACGCCACCTCGGCGCCGAACTGGTCACCTACCACACCGGCCACCGCGGCGACGCTCTGCTGATCGGGGTGGAGTAGCCGTGGCGACGCTGCACGACCGCCTCGACTTCGTGCTCGGCAAGAAGGCCGCGGATCCGCTCGCCGAGTACTTCGGCTTCCACACCGTCAACGACCTGCTGCGTCACTACCCCCGCAAGTACAGCGACGAGATGACGACCGTCAACGAGGGCGAGGAACTCGAAGAGGGCGTCCATGTCACGTTCGTCGACACGATCTCCAAAGCCGAAGTGCGGTACACGAACCGGCAGCCGCGGCGCGAGTATCTGGTCGTCACGCTCGGGAACCGCAGGCCGAAGGTGACCGCGACGTTCTTCAACGTCAAGTTCCTCAAGAAGCAGTTGGTCGAGGGTGCGAAGGTGATGCTCTCGGGGGAGGTCGGCTACTTCAAGGGCACGATGCAGCTGACCCATCCGGCGTTTCTCGTACTGCACGAGAGCGGCAACGTGCGCGGGTCCAAGTCGCTGCGCGCCATCGCGGAGGCGTCCGGGGCGACCGGTGAGGACCTGCTGGCGGCGTTCGAACGCGACTTCTTCCCGATCTATCCGGCCAACAAGAAGGTGCAGACCTGGGAGATCTACGCCTGCGTGCGTCAGGTGCTCGACGTCTTAGACCCTGTCCCCGAATCCCTTCCGGAATCCTTTCTGCGACAACATAATCTGATCACCGAAGACCAAGCGCTGCGGGCCATCCACACCGCCGAGAGATCCGCTGACCGCGATGCCGCCGTCGCTCGCCTGACGTACGACGAGGCCATCGGGCTGCAGTGGGCACTGGTCGGCCGACGCCACGGTGAGCTCAGCGAATCCGGTCCGGCCGCCCCTCGCCGCGACGACGGGCTCGTCGCCGCCATGCACCGACAGATGCCGTTCGAGTTGACCGGCGGCCAGCAGGATGTGCTCGACGTGATCTCGGGCGAACTCTCGGGAACCCGGCCGATGAACCGCATGCTGCAGGGCGAGGTCGGCTCGGGTAAGACCATCGTCTCGGTGCTGGCGATGCTGCAGATGGTCGACGCCGGTTATCAGTGTGCGCTGCTCGCCCCCACGGAAGTCCTTGCCGCACAGCATGCCCGGTCGATCCGCGCCGTACTCGGTCCGTTGGCGATGGCGGGCCAACTCGGTGGCGTGGAGAACGCCACGCGCATCGCGCTCTTGACCGGATCGATGTCGGCGCAACAGAAGCGTGCGGTGCGCGACGAAGTCGCAGGCGGCGAGGCGGGCATCGTCATCGGCACGCACGCCCTACTGCAGGACGCCGTCGAGTTCCACCGCCTCGGCATGGTTGTCGTCGACGAACAGCACCGCTTCGGGGTGGAGCAGCGGGATCGCCTGCGCGGCAAGGCCCCCGAGGGCATCACTCCGCATCTGCTGGTGATGACGGCCACCCCGATCCCACGCACCGTCGCGTTGACCTACTACGGCGATCTGGAGACCTCGACGCTGCGCGAGCTGCCGCGGGGCAGGCAGCCGATCACCACCAACACCGTCTTCCTCAGCGAACACCCGCGCTGGCTGGACCGGGTCTGGCAACGCATCACCGAAGAGGTGCGCGAGGGTCGGCAGGCGTACGTGGTGGCCTCGCGGATCGACGAAAGCGACAAGACCGCCAACGACAAAGAGGGTGGCCCGCCACCAATCACGGTCGTCGAGCTGTTCGACCGGCTGCGCCGCGGTCCGCTCTCGGGTCTGCGGCTCGGGCTCATGCACGGCCGGCTGCCCGCCGACGAGAAGGACGCCGTGATGGCCGCGTTCCGCTCCGCAGAGATCGACGTGCTGGTGTGCACGACGGTCATCGAGGTCGGGGTGGACGTGCCGAATGCGACGGTGATGGTCGTGGTGGACGCCGACCGTTTCGGTATCAGCCAGCTGCACCAGTTGCGCGGACGGATCGGTCGCGGAGCGCACCCCAGCTTGTGTCTGCTCGTCACCAAGCTGCCGCAGGGGAGCAAGGCCGGCGCCCGGCTTTCCGCCGTCGCGTCGACGTTGGACGGCTTCGCGCTCGCCGACCTGGACCTGCGCGAGCGCCAGGAGGGAGATGTGCTGGGCTACAACCAGTCCGGCCGCGCGATCACGCTGCGCTTCCTGTCTCTGCAGGAGCACCTCGACATCATCGAGACCGCCCGCGACTTCTGCGCCCGCTTGTACGAGCGAGACCCCGCGAATCCGGGGATGGCCGCGCTGGCCGGGCCGTTCGTCGACACCGACCGCGTTGAGTTCCTGGACAAGGCATGAACCGCAAGCATCTGTGGTGGCTGACCGCGATCGTCGCGCTCGCGGTGATCGTCGCCGTACAGGCGGTCAACTCGGCGGGGGAGCGCGCACACTTCATCGCGCGGGCCGACATTCCGACCGTCGCGCCAGGCGTCGACGTCCTCGCCGGGGTGCCCGTCATCCCGTTGCGGATCCGCGGATACGACTACCGCAGAGCGGCCTTCGGGGACAGTTGGACCGACGACAACGTGGCACCGGCAGGGCATAACGGCTGCGACACCCGCAACGACATCCTCAACCGCGACCTCGACGACAAGACGTTCGTGTCGATCAAGCGCTGCCCCAACGCCGTTGCGACCGGAGTCCTGCACGACCCGTACACCAACGCCGTCGTCGCCTTCACCCGCGGCGAGAAGACCGGGGCGGCGGTGCAGATCGACCATATCGTCCCGCTGGCGCTCGCGTGGGACCTGGGCGCGCGTGGCTGGCCCGAGGGCCTGCGGGTCCGGTTCGCCAACGACCCGGCGAATCTGATCGCGGTCGCGGGAAACGCCAACCAGGACAAGGGGGATCACGAGCCCGCGAACTGGATGCCGCCCAACGCGGCGTTCCACTGCCAGTACGCGATTCAGTTCATCGCGGTGCTGCGCGGCTACGGGCTGCCGATCGACGCTCCGTCGGCCGGCGTGCTGCGCAACGCCGCGGCCACCTGCCCGACGGGCTGAAAGCCTAGGTGCCGGTGTAGGTTTCCGGGTCCGGGCGGAACCGCTTGCCCTCATCGAGCCCGTTGAGCGAGCCCATCTCGTCGTCGGTGAGCTCGAAGTCGAACACCTCGAGATTCGAGGCGATCCGCTCCGCCTTCGACGACCGGGCGATGACCGCGTTGCCGAGCTGCAGGCTCCACCGGATCAACACCTGCGCGGGAGTCTTGCCGTGTGCCTGCGCCACCGACGTGACCGCCTCGTTCTCGAGCAGGTGCCCGACGCCCAATGGTCCGTAGGCCTGGGTGACGATGCCGTAGCCGGCGTTGACCTCGCGCAGCTCGGCCTGGTTGAGCAGGGGGTGCAGCTCGAGCTGGTTGACCGCCGGGGTGAAGAACGACAGGTCGATGACGTCGGAGAGGTGCTCGGCGTGGAAGTTGGCGACGCCGATCGACTTGGTGTCACCGACCTCCTTGCGCTTCATCAACCCGCCCCAGCTGTCGACGTACTTGCCCTGTTCGCCGGCGGGCCAGTGGATCAGGTACAGGTCGACGTAGTCCAGGCCGAGCCTTCCCAGGCTGGCCTTGAGCGCGTCCTGTGACGACTGGAAACCGAGGTCGGAGGTGGCCAGCTTGGTGGTGACGAAGATCTCGTCACGTGGGACCCCGGACGACTTGATGGCCCGACCGACGGCTTCCTCGTTGCCGTAGGCCGCGGCGGTGTCGATCAGCCGGTACCCGGCCGACAGCGCCGCCAGCACCGCCTCCTCGGTCTCGGACTCCGACAGCTCGCCGACGCCGAGACCGAACACCGGCATCGTGTGATCGTCGTTGAGCGTGACTGTCGGAACCGCACCCGATTCGGTCATTTCACCTATCCCGTGAATTCGAAGGTCCGTGGATCGGGGCCCAACCGAGTGCCGTCGCCGAGCTCGGACACGGACGCCATGTCCTGTTCGCTCAGTTCGAAATCGAACACGTCGAAATTGCTCACGATTCTCTCGGGGGTCACCGACTTCGGGATGACTATATTGCCGAGCTGCATATGCCACCTAATCAACACCTGGGCCGGCGTCTTGCCGTGTTTGTCGGCGACCGAGACGACGGTGTGGTTCTTCAGCAGTGACCCCTGGCCCAGCGGGCTCCACGCCTCGGTGGCGATGCCCATCTGGGCGTGCACCTCGCGCAGCTCCTCCTGCTGCAGCAGCGGATGCAGTTCGATCTGGTTGACCGTGGGCACGATTCCCGTCGCGTCGACGAGTTCGCGCAGGTGTTCGGGCTCGAAGTTGCTCACCCCGATCGACCGGATGCGACCCTGCTCGCGCAGGTGCGCGAACGCCTTGAACGTCTCGACGAACGCGCCCTTGGCCGGCATCGGCCAGTGGATGAGGTAGAGGTCCAGGTAATCGAGCCCGAGCCGCTTCATGCTCTTGTCGAAGGCGGTGAGCGTGCTGTCGTACCCCTGGTCGGCGTTCCACAGCTTGGTGGTGATGAACACGTCGTCGCGCGGTACGCCCGACTTCTCGAGCGCCTGACCCACCTCGCGCTCGTTCTGGTACGCGGCGGCGGTGTCGATGTGCCGGTAGCCGGCCTCGAGGGCGGTCGCGACCGCGCGTTCGGTGTCCTCGGGCGGGGTCTGCCAAACACCGAGCCCAACCTGAGGTATCGAATTACCGTCGTTCAACGTGATCGAGGGAGATGCCATGACTTCGAGTCTGCCAGGCGAGGCGGAACCCGTCGTACCGCCGAAGCGGGCGAAGGTTTCGATGGTCAAGGCCGGCGGCGTGACATCGCGGGCGTTTCCGCGGATACCGGACGTCGTGAAGCGGCTGCTGCTGGGCCGTCGTTCCGTTGTCATCGACGGCAACACCCTCGACACGACCATGCAGCTGATGCTCGCCGGCCAGAAGACGGTCGGCATCGGCGGGCTGATGCTGAGTCCCGACGACGCCGAGGCGCGGGCGCTGCTGGGGATGCTGGCGGCGGCCTTCAAACAGAACATCCCGGTCACGTCGGTGACGAGCCTGACGATCCCGGGTCCCGACGGCCGAATCCCCGCGCGCCACTACCGCCCCTCCGAGGGCGACGGAGAACCGCTGCTGGTCTTCTATCACGGCGGCGGACAAGTCGTCGGCGACCTCGACACGCACGACGATTTGTGTCGGCTGATCTGCCGCCAGGGCCGCATGCACGTGCTGTCGGTCGACTATCGGTTGGCGCCCGAACACCCGGCGCCGGCGGGCAACGAGGACGCATTCGCCGCGTTCGGATGGGCATGCGAGCACGCCGCCGAACTGGGCGCAGACCCCGACCGCGTCGCCGTCGGCGGCGATAGTGCGGGCGGCAACCAGGCCACGCTGGTCGCGCACCGCGCCCGCGCCGAGGGACCGCAGCCCGCGCTGCAGTTCCTGCTGTATCCGGTGGTCAACTACCGCGACGAAACCCGGTCGCAGGCATTGTTCGACGAGGGGTTCTTCCTCTCCCGGAACGACCTGCGTTGGTGTCGCGCCAAGTACCTCAGCGGCGGGATCGATCCTGGCGACCCACGGGTGTCGCCGCTGCTCGCCGACGACCTGTCGGGCTTGGCGCCGACGCTGATCGTGACCGCCGGTTTCGACCCACTGCGCGACGAAGGCAGGCAATACGCCGACGCCCTGCGGGCGGCCGGGGTGCGCGTTGACCACCGGGAGTTCGGCTCGTTGATCCACGGCTTCGCGAACTTCTTCCCGTTCGGCGGCGACAGCGCCACCGCCGTGGCGGAGGTGATTTCCGCATTGCGGGCGCATCTCGCCCGCGGCTGACGGGGCGGAGAAATCGCGCCGGTACTCTTACCGGCGTGGCCTCGAAACCCAAGAAGACCCCGCGCTACGACCTGAAGGCGGCCGACCGCAGACGCAACCGGGCCGTGCAGATCGGCCTGACGTCCGTCGTCGTCATCTTCGCCGTCGCGCTGGTGCTCTACATCGTGATGACCAAAGAGGACAAACCCGGCGAGGGCGAGACCCGGGCGGTTCGTGTGGCGTCGAGCAACCTGATCACCAAAGAGGGCACATCCGAGCCCAAGGCGGTGCTGTCGCTGTACGAGGACTTCCTGTGCCCCGCGTGCGGCAACTTCGAGAAGCAGTTCGGCCCCACGGTCAACAAGCTGATCGACACCGGTGCGGTGGCCGCCGACTACAACATGGTCTCGATCCTGGACCGCGCGGGACAGGGGTATTCGACCCGCGCGGCGAACGCCGGCTACTGCGTGGCCGAGGCCGACACCGACGCCTTCCGGCGCTTCCACGCCGCGCTGTTCGCCCAGCAGCCCGAAGAGGGCGTCGGCCCGTTCCCCGACAACGCCCGGCTCATCGAGGTCGCCCGCCAGGCGGGGGTCACGGGTGATGTCCCGAACTGCATCAACGGCGGCCGGTTCAACGACATGGTCAAGGGGCTGGCGAAGGCGAGCGGCGTGAACTCGACGCCGACGATCCGGATCAACGGCAACGACTACTCGCCGTCGACACCGGACGCGCTGATCGCTGAGATCAAGAAGATCGTCGGCGATGTGCCCGGGCTGGACGCCGGGGCGCCGCCGCCCAACGCCGACCCGACCCCGCCGCCGAGGCCGTGACGGTCGCCGCGCCCGGCGCCGTCTCGCCGGCCGATCCCGCGGCCGAGCCGCCGACGGGGGTGCCGGTGGGTCGGCCGAGCGCGGTCTGGATCCTCATCGCCGGTGTGCTGGGACTGGCCGCCGCGATGGCGCTCACGGTCGAGAAGATCGAGCTGCTGATCGATCCGGAGTACGTGCCGTCGTGCAGCCTGAACCCCGTGCTGTCCTGCGGTTCGGTGATGGTCACACCGCAGGCGTCGGCGTTCGGTTTCCCGAACTCCCTGATCGGCATCGTCTCGTTCACGATCGTCGTGGTGACCGGAGTGCTGGCGCTCGCGCGGGTGGAACTGCCGCGCTGGTATTGGGCGGGTCTGGCCACCGGCACGCTGCTGGGCGCAGCGTTCGTGCACTGGCTGATCTTCCAGAGCCTCTACCGCATCGGTGCGCTGTGCCCGTACTGCATGGTCGTGTGGGCGGTGACGATCCCGCTGCTGGTGGTCGTCGCGGTCATCGCGCTGGCGCCCCAGCACGGCAACGTCGTGGCGCGGGTGGTGCACACCTGGCGGTGGTCGCTTGTCGCGTTGTGGTTCACCGGCCTGATCCTGCTGATCCTCGTGCGCTTCTGGAGCTACTGGTCCACGCTGGTCTGATCCGGCCCCAGAGTTAAGGTAGCCCGTGATTTCTAAGGTCCTGGTCGCCAATCGCGGCGAGATCGCGATCCGCGCTTTCCGCGCCGCGTACGAGATGGGGATCGACACCGTCGCGGTGTACCCCTACGAGGACCGCAACAGCGTGCACCGGCTGAAGGCCGACGAGTCCTACCAGATCGGCGAGACCGGTCATCCCGTCCGGGCGTACCTGTCGGTCGACGAGATCATCCGGGTGGCCCGGCATGCCGGCGCCGACGCGGTGTATCCGGGATATGGCTTCCTGTCGGAGAATCCGGCGTTGGCGGCGGCGTGCGCGGAGGCCGGCATCACGTTCGTGGGGCCCAGCGCGGAAGTGCTCGAGTTGACGGGCAACAAGTCCCGCGCGATCGAGGCCGCCCGCGCGGCGGGGCTTCCGGTGCTGAACTCGTCGCCTCCTTCGGCGTCGGCCGAGGAGCTGTTGGCCGCCGCGGAGAACCTGGAGTTCCCGTTGTTCGTCAAGGCCGTGTCCGGCGGCGGCGGTCGGGGGATGCGACGGGTAACCGACATCGACGCGTTACCCGATGCGATCGACGCCGCGGCGCGCGAAGCGGAGTCCGCGTTCGGCGATCCGACGCTGTACCTCGAGCAGGCGGTGCTCAACCCCCGCCATATCGAGGTGCAGATCCTCGCCGATACCCACGGCAACGTGATGCACCTGTTCGAGCGCGACTGCAGCGTGCAGCGCAGGCACCAGAAGGTCATCGAGCTGGCGCCGGCGCCGAACCTGTCTGACGAACTGCGGCAAGGGATCTGCGCCGACGCGGTGGCGTTCGCCAAGGAGATCGATTACACGTTCGCCGGCACTGTCGAGTTCCTGCTCGACGAGCGCGGTCACTACGTGTTCATCGAGTGCAATCCGCGCATCCAGGTCGAGCACACCGTCACCGAGGAGATCACCGACGTCGACCTGGTGTCGAGCCAGTTGCGCATCGCCGACGGCGAGACCCTCGAGAGCCTCGAATTGAGCCAGGACGCGCTGCCCGCGCCGCGGGGTTTCGCGATGCAGTGCCGGATCACCACCGAGGATCCGGCCAACGGGTTCCGCCCCGACACAGGCCGCATCACCGGGTACCGCACGCCGGGCGGGGCGGGCATCCGGCTGGACGGCGGCACGCATCTGGGCGCCGAGATCAGCGCGCACTTCGACTCGATGCTGGTGAAACTGACCTGCCGGGGCCGCGACTTCGGTGCCGCGGTGGCGCGGGCGCGACGTGCGTTGGCGGAGTTCCGGATTCGTGGAGTGTCGACGAACATCCCGTTCCTGCAGGCCGTGGTGAACGACGCGGACTTCCGCGCCGGGCGGATCAGCACGTCGTTCATCGACGAGCGCCCGTATCTGCTGACCGCCCGAACACCGGCCGACCGCGGCACCAAGATCCTCAACTACCTGGCCGACGTGACGGTCAACCAGCCGCACGGCCCGCGCACCGCGTCGGTGTACCCGCACGACAAACTGCCCGGCATCGACCTCGACGCCGCGGCGCCCGACGGCAGCAAGCAGCGGCTGACCGAGCTGGGCCCCGAGGGGTTCGCCCGGTGGCTGCGCGACTCGAAACCGTTGGGCGTCACCGATACGACGTTCCGCGATGCCCATCAGTCGCTGCTGGCCACCCGGGTGCGGACCAACGGGCTGCTGATGGTGGCGCCCTACATCGCGCGCATGACGCCGCAGCTGCTCTCGCTCGAATGCTGGGGTGGTGCGACTTACGATGTGGCGCTTCGGTTTCTGAAGGAAGACCCGTGGGAGCGGCTGGCCGCGCTGCGCGAGACCGTACCCAACATCTGCCTGCAGATGCTGCTGCGTGGGCGTAACACCGTCGGGTACACGCCGTATCCGGAGATCGTCACCGACGCGTTCGTCGCCGAGGCGACGGCGACGGGCATTGACATCTTCCGCATCTTCGATGCGCTCAACAACGTCGAGTCGATGCGCCCCGCGATCGACGCCGTGCGCGAAACCGGTACGGCGGTGGCCGAAGTCGCGATGAGCTACACCGGCGACCTGTCGGATCCGGGGGAGAACCTCTACACGCTGGACTACTACCTCAAGCTCGCCGAGCAGATCGTCGACGCCGGCGCTCACGTGCTGGCGATCAAGGACATGGCCGGGCTGCTGCGCCCGCAGGCCGCGCACACCCTGATCGGCGCGCTGCGCAGCCGCTTCGACCTGCCGGTGCACGTGCACACCCACGACACCCCCGGCGGACAGTTGGCGACGTACCTGGCGGCCTGGCAGGCGGGTGCGAGCGCGGTCGACGGCGCGGCCGCGCCGCTGGCCGGCACCACCAGCCAGCCTGCGCTGAGTTCGATCGTCGCCGCGACCGCGCACACCGAGTACGACACCGGGCTTTCGCTGCAGGCGGTCTGCGACCTCGAGCCGTACTGGGAGGCGCTGCGAAAGGTGTACGCGCCGTTCGAGTCTGGTCTTCCGGCGCCGACGGGGCGGGTGTATCACCACGAGATCCCCGGTGGTCAGCTGTCGAACCTGCGCCAGCAGGCCATCGCGCTGGGGTTCGGTGACCGCTTCGAGGAGATCGAGGCCAACTACGCCGCCGCCGACCGGGTCCTGGGGCGGCTGGTGAAGGTGACCCCGTCGTCGAAGGTGGTCGGCGACCTCGCGCTCGCGCTTGTCGGTGCCGGCATCAGCGCCGACGAATTCGCCTCGGACCCGGCGCGTCTCGACATTCCCGATTCGGTGATCGGGTTCCTGCGCGGCGAGCTCGGCGATCCGCCGGGCGGATGGCCGGAACCCCTGCGCACCAAGGCGTTGGCCGGCCGCGCCCCGGCCAAATCGCAGGAGGAACTCAGCGAAGAGGACGAAGCGCTGCTCGCGCAGGCCGGACCGAAGCGACAGGCCGCGCTGAACCGGCTGCTGTTCCCCGGGCCGACAAAGGAACTCGAGGCCCACCGCGAGCAGTACGGCGACACGTCGAGCCTGTCGGCCAACCAGTTCTTCTACGGGCTGCGCAGCGGCGAGGAGCACCGGGTCAAACTGGAACGCGGGGTCGAACTGCTAATCGGGCTCGAGGCCATCTCCGATCCCGACGAGCGCGGCATGCGTACGGTGATGTGCATCCTCAACGGCCAGTTGCGGCCCGTTCTGGTGCGTGACCGCAACGTCGCCAGCGACATTCCCACCGCCGAGAAGGCGGACAAGGCCAATCCCGACCACATCGCGGCGCCCTTCGCCGGGGTGGTCAGCGTCGGAGTCGCCGTCGACGACGAGGTCGAGGCCGGCCAGACGGTGGCCACGATCGAGGCCATGAAGATGGAGGCCGCCATCACCGCGCCGAAGGCGGGCAAGGTGAGTCGGGTCGCGGTATCCGAGACCGCACAGGTCGAAGGCGGCGATCTGCTGGTGGTGGTCAGCTGACCCGCATCATCGCCGGCGCGCTGGGCGGTCGACGAATCACCGTGCCGCAACAGCGATCCGGGTCTGGAACCCGTCCCACGACCGACCGGGTGCGCGAAGCGTTGTTCAACGTGCTGGCCGCGCGCGTCGACCTGAGCGGGGCCGCGGTGCTCGACCTCTACGCCGGATCGGGTGCACTCGGGCTCGAGGCGCTCTCCCGCGGTGCGGCGCAGGCGACGTTCGTCGAGTCCGACCGGCGCGCCGCGGCCGTCATCGCCGACAACGTCGCGGCGCTCGGTGTCACCGGGGCGACCGTGCGGCGCGGGGCGGTGGCCGCGGTGCTGGCCGCGGACGCCCCGCGGCGGGTCGACCTGGTGCTGGCCGATCCGCCGTACGACGTCGCCGCCGAAGAGGTCGAGTCGGTGCTGAGGCTGCTCGCCGAACGCGGTTGGGCCGGAGCGGGAACGGTCGTCGTGGTGGAACGGGCGGCGAACGGGCCGCCGTTGGCGTGGCCGCCGGGCTGGCGGGAGTGGCCGTCACGCACATACGGCGACACCCGCCTGGAGCTTGCCGAAGCGCCCGAGCGGCCCTGCTAGCGTCATCGCTCATGAGCGGCGCGGTATGCCCAGGATCCTTCGACCCGGTCACGCTCGGGCACGTCGACATCTTCGAGCGCGCCGCCGCGCAGTTCGACGAGCTGATCGTCGCGGTTCTGGTCAACCCGAACAAGAAGGGCATGTTCACCCTCGAAGAGCGCATCGCGATGATCGAGGAGTCCGCCGCCCACCTGCCGAACCTGCGCGTCGAGTCGGGTCAGGGCCTGGTGGTGGATTTCGTCAGGCAGCGCGGTATGACCGCGATCGTCAAGGGCCTGCGCACCGGGACCGACTTCGAATACGAACTGCAGATGGCGCAGATGAACAAGCACATCGCCGGCGTCGACACCTTCTTCGTGGCCACCACACCGCGCTATTCGTTCGTGTCCTCGTCGCTGGCCAAGGAGGTCGCGTCGATGGGCGGCGACGTCTCCGACCTGCTGCCCGCCGCGGTCAACACGCGCGTGCAGGCCAAGCTGCGTCAGGGTTAGCCCCCTTTCGGCAGGGGTAGTCAAAGGGCAGCGCACAGCCCATTCGCGCACCCACCACTACCGAAAATGCAGGGAGTTTCTGCCATGGCTGAAACATTCGTCCAAAACACCGATGACGTCGTGAAGTTCCTGACCGACCAGCACAACCTGATCAAGGATTTGTTCGAAGAAGTGCTGAGCGCCTCAGAGACGGAGGCCCGTGAGAAGGCGTTCGCCGATCTGCGTCAACTGCTCGCCGTGCACGAGACCGCCGAGGAGATGGTGGTCCATCCGCGCGCCCGCAAGGAGGTCGCCGATGGTGAGGCGATCGTCGACGCCCGCCTCAAGGAGGAACACGAGGCCAAGGAGTTTCTGTCGAAGCTCGAGACGATGGACATCGGGTCGAAGGAGTTCATCGACGAGCTCACGAAGTTCCGCGACGACGTGGTCGAGCACGCCGAGCACGAGGAGCGCGAGGAGTTCAGCCACCTCCAGAAGAACCTCGACGGCGACGACCTCAAGCGGATGGCGGGCGCCGTGCAGGCCGCCGAGGCGATCGCGCCGACGCATCCGCATGCCGGCGTCGAGTCGGCCAAAGCCAACTTCGCGCTGGGCCCGTTCGCGTCGATGCTCGACCGCGCGCGCGACCTCATCGGCGCCGCGGTGAAGTAACCGCAACCCCTTCTGCAGCCGAACGTGAGCTTGTGTCCGGAATCTCGGACACAAGCTCACGTTCGGCGTCGACGTCGGCAGCGCATCACCGGGTTGACATAATGCGGACAGCAATTCAGTCAGCAGTTGCGGCCTGGGAAGGGGAGAGACTCAGCAATCCGTGAATTTCGGACGTCCGGGGCGACACACCGGGCGGGAAACTGAGTCACAGGGGTAACACCAGGCACACTAGTAACTGTCAACTTCGCCTGGAGGGTGTTGCCGTGTACCGAGTTTTTGAGGCGCTCGATGAACTGAGCGCAATCGTGGAAGAAGCCCGCGGCGTGCCGATGACGGCAGGCTGCGTCGTGCCCCGCGGCGATGTCCTCGAGTTGATCGACGACATCAAGGACGCCATCCCCGGTGAGCTCGACGACGCCCAGGATGTGCTCGACGCGCGCGACGGGATGTTGCGCGAGGCCAAGGAGCACTCCGACCAGATGGTGTCGACGGCCACGGCCGAGGCCGACTCCGTCCTCAACCACGCCCGCGCCGAGGCCGATCGGCTGCTCGCCGATGCGAAGGCCCAGGCCGATCGGATGGTGTCCGAGGCCCGCCAGCACAGCGAGCGGATGGTCGGCGAGGCCCGCGAGGAGGCCAATCGCGTCGCCGCCACCGCCAAGCGCGAGTACGAGGCCAGCACCGGACGGGCCAAAACCGAGGCTGATCGGCTCATCGAGAGCGGCAACCTCGCCTACGAGAAGGCCGTGCAGGAAGGCATTAAGGAGCAGCAGCGCCTGGTGTCGCAGACCGAGATCGTGCAGACCGCGACCGCAGAGGCGACCCGGTTGATCGACTCGGCGCACGCCGAGGCCGACCGGTTGCGCGGCGAATGCGACATCTACGTCGACAGCAAGCTCGCCGAATTCGAGGACTTCCTCAACGGCACGCTGCGCTCGGTCGGACGCGGTCGCCACCAGCTTCGGACCGCCGCGGGCACGCACGACTACGCGGCGCGCTAGCTCCGGAGGTCGCCGAAAAACCTCGCCGTAAAATGGGTGATTATGGCGACGCATGCCAAAGCGGCGACGCATCGCGCGTCACAATCGCCGCTTGTGATCAACATTTCCCGGCTGGGGAGACGGCCCGGCTCGATGATGGCCGTCTCCGAGACGGTGCCCAGCCCGACGCGGATCGGCCTCGACCTGATCGGCATCGACGAGGGCGCGCCGCTCGCGCTCGACCTGCGGGTCGAGTCGGTGTCGGAGGGCGTGCTCGTCAGCGGGACGGTGTCGGCGCCGACGTCGGGTGACTGCGCCCGCTGCCTGACCCCGGTCACCGGCGACGTCGAGATCGACCTCACCGAGCTGTTCGCCTATCCCGACAGCGCCACCGACGAGACCACCGAGGCCGACGAGGTCGGGCGCGTGGTGGACGACACCGTCGACCTCGAGCAGCCGATCATCGACGCCGTGGGGTTGGCGCTGCCGTTCGCCCCGCTGTGCGGTCCGGACTGCGCCGGCCTGTGTCCCGACTGCGGCGTGGCGCTGGCCACCGCCGAACCCGGCCACCACCACGAGCAGCTCGATCCGCGCTGGGCCAAGCTGGCGGGCATGTTCGACACAGTCGGCGGAGCCGACGATCCCACTGAGGACACGCGTGACTGACCGCGCCGCGCTGCTGGCGGCGCTGGGCGTCGACCTGCCCGACGAACTGCTCACCATGGCGCTCACTCATCGCAGCTACTCCTACGAGAACGGCGGCCTGCCGACCAACGAGCGACTGGAGTTTCTCGGCGACGCCGTGCTCGGGTTGACCATCACCGAGGAGCTCTACCACCGCCATCCGGAGCGGTCCGAGGGTGATCTGGCCAAGCTGCGCGCCAGCATCGTCAACACCCAGGCGCTCGCCGACGTCGGTCGCCACTTGACCGACGTCGGGCTCGGTGCCTACCTGTTGCTCGGTAAGGGCGAGTTGAACTCCGGTGGCGCCGACAAGGCCAGCATCCTCGCCGACGGGGTGGAATCCCTCTTGGGTGCAGTCTATTTGGAACACGGCAACGCGGTCGTCCGCGAGGTGATCCTGCGCCTGTTCCGCCAGCTCTTGGACACGGCGCCGACGCTGGGGGCCGGGCTGGACTGGAAGAGCAGCCTGCAGGAGCTGACCGCATCGCGGGGCTTGGGTGCGCCGGCCTACGTCGTCACGTCGACGGGGCCCGACCACGACAAGGAATTCACCGCAACGGTCGTCGTCACCGACACCGAGTACGGCACCGGGGTCGGACGCACCAAGAAGGAGGCCGAACTCAAGGCGGCCGCGGCGGCGTGGAATGCGTTGTCCGCCACCGAGGTAGATGCCTGAGCTTCCCGAGGTCGAGGTCGTCCGGCGCGGGTTGCACGCGCACGTCGTCGACAAGACCATCACCGCTGTGCGCGTGCATCATCCGCGCGCGGTGCGCAGGCACGAGGCGGGGCCGGCGGATCTGACCGCACGGCTGCTCGACAGCACGATCACCGGTACCGGGCGGCGGGGTAAGTACCTGTGGCTGACGCTGGACGACGGCTCGGCGCTCGTGGTGCATCTGGGGATGAGCGGACAGATGCTGCTCGGGCCGCTGCCGCGGGAGAACCACCTGCGCATCGCCGCGCTGCTCGACGATGGCACGGCGTTGAGCTTCGTCGACCAACGCACGTTCGGCGGGTGGATGCTCACGGACATGGTCACCGTCGAGGGAACCGATGTCCCGGTGCCCGTCGCACACCTTGCGCGTGATCCGCTCGACCCGCGCTTCGACCGCGACGGTGTCGTGAAGGTGTTGCGCGGCAAGCACTCTGAGATCAAACGCCAGCTCCTCGATCAGACCGTCGTCTCGGGCATCGGCAACATCTACGCCGATGAGGCGCTGTGGCGGGCCAAGGTCAACGGCGCCCGGCCGGCGTCGTCACTGACGAGGGTGAAGCTCGCCGAACTGCTCGACGCGGCCGCCGAGGTGATGCGGGAGGCGCTCGATCAGGGTGGGACGTCGTTCGACTCGTTGTATGTCAACGTCAACGGCGAGTCGGGCTACTTCGACCGGTCGCTGGACGCCTACGGCCGCGAAGGCGAGCCGTGCCGGCGCTGCGGGGCGATCATACGGCGGGAGAAGTTCATGAACCGTTCGTCGTTCTACTGCCCGAAATGCCAACCGCGGCCGAGGGTGCGACGAACCGCGCCGAGACCGACGTAATGGTCGATTGCACGCGCCCTTTTCCGCCAATACGTCGGTCTGGGCGAAGATGGGGCCATGACCGAACTCTGGGTTGAGCGCACGGGGGAGCGCCGCTACGTCGGCCGCAGCTCGCGCGGTGCGGAGGTGCTCGTCGGCAGCGAAGACGTCGAGGGCGTCTTCACGCCAGGCGAGCTGCTGAAGATCGCACTCGCGGCGTGCAGCGGGATGGCCAGCGACGCGCCGCTGCGGCGACGGCTAGGCGACGACTACCGCACGACGATCCGCGTCTGCGGGCCGGCCGACCGCGAGCAGGAGCGTTACCCGCTGCTCGAGGAACGCATGGAACTTGACCTGTCCGGCCTGTCGGAACAGGAGATTGCGCGGGTACTCACGGTGGTCGAGCGCGCGATCGACCAGGTCTGCACGGTGGGCCGCACCCTCAAGTTCGGGACCAAAGTGACGTTTGAGGTACATGATGCAGGAGTTAGCTGAGGTACGACTGACCGCGTGGGTGCACGGGCATGTGCAGGGCGTCGGATTCCGGTGGTGGACCCGCGCCCGCGCACTCGAACTGGGGCTGACCGGATTCGCCGCGAACAAGCCCGACGGCCGGGTTCAGGTGGTCGCCCAGGGCCCCTGCGAGTCCTGCCAGCGGCTACTTGACCTGCTGCAAAGCGGTGAAACGCCGGGTCGCGTCGACAACGTCGTCGCCGACTTCACAGAACCTCGCGACTCGCTACAAGGGTTCACCGAGCGATAGCCGTCGCGGCGGTAGTGTGGCACGTCGTGCACCTCAAGAGTCTGACCCTGAAGGGCTTCAAGTCGTTTGCTTCGCCGACGGCTCTGCGCTTCGAGCCAGGCATCACCTGCGTGGTCGGACCCAACGGCTCGGGTAAGTCGAACGTGGTCGACGCGCTCACCTGGGTGATGGGGGAGCAGGGCGCCAAGACGTTGCGCGGCGGCAAGATGGAAGACGTCATCTTCGCGGGCACATCGTCGCGGCCGCCGCTGGGCCGCGCCGAGGTCACCGTGACGATCGACAACTCCGACAATTCGCTGCCGATCGAATACTCCGAGGTGTCGATCACCCGGCGGATGTTCCGCGACGGCGGCAGCGAGTACGAGATCAACGGCAGCAGTTGCCGGTTGATGGACGTCCAGGAACTGCTGTCCGATTCCGGTATCGGCCGCGAGATGCACGTCATCGTCGGCCAGGGCAAGCTCTCCGAGATCCTCGAATCGCGGCCCGAGGACAGGCGCGCTTTCATCGAGGAGGCTGCCGGCGTCCTCAAACACCGCAAGCGCAAGGAGAAGGCGGTCCGCAAACTCGACGCGATGTCCGCCAACCTCAACCGGTTGACCGACCTGACCACCGAACTGCGCCGTCAGCTCAAACCGCTCGGGCGCCAGGCCGAGATGGCCCGTCGCGCGCAGACCATCCAGGCCGATCTGCGCGACGCCCGGCTGCGCCTGGCCGCCGACGACCTCGTCACCCGCCGCGCCGAGTTCGATAACACCAATCAGGCGGAGACGACGCTGCGACGTGAGCACGACGAGATCGCCGCCCGGCTGGAGGCCAAGACCGCCGAACTCGCGGCTCACGAGGCGGCCGTCGGGGGCCTGAGCGAACGCGCTGACGCCGCTCAGCAGACGTGGTTCGCGCTGTCGGCGCTCGCCGAACGCGTCAGCGCGACGGTGCGCATCGCCAGCGAGCGCGCCCAGCATCTCGACACCGAGCCGGAGGCGTCGACGGGACCGGATCCCGACGCGCTGGAAGCCCAGGCCGACGAGGTCGCCGAGCGGGAGCGCCAGCTGCTCGCCGAGCTGACCGAGTCCCGCGGCAAGCTCGAGGCGGCCCGCGCGGAACTCGCCGACCGCGAGCGCATCGCCGCCGAGGCCGAACGCGCGCACATGGCGGCCGCGCGCGCCGAGGCCGACCGTCGTGAGGGCCTGGCCCGGTTGGCCGGCCAGGTCGACACCATGCGCACCCGGGTGGAGTCGATCGACGAGACCGTCGCCCGGCTCACCGGCACCATCGACGAGGCCGGCATCCGGGCGCAGCAGACGCAGGCCGAGTTCGAGACCGTCCAGAGCCGGGTCGGCGAACTCGACGCCGGCGAGGTCGGTCTCGACGAACACCACGACCGCACCGTCGCCGCGCTGCGCCTCGCCGACGAACGCGTCGCCGAACTGCAGGCCGCCGAGCGCGGCGCCGAACGTCAGGTCGCCTCGCTGCGCGCCCGTATCGAGGCGTTGTCAGTCGGTCTGGACCGCAAGGACGGCGCGGCCTGGCTGCAGAAGAACCGCGGCGGGGCAGGGCTTCTCGGGTCGATCGCCAACCTGCTGAAGGTGCGCAACGGCTACGAGGTGGCCGTCGCGGCCGTGCTCGGCGCCGCGGCCGATGCGGTCGCCGCCGAAAGCCCCGGCGCGGCACGCGATGCGGTCGCCGCGCTCAAGGAGTCCGACGGCGGCCGGGCCGCGATCGTGCTCAGCGACTGGCCGAATCACGAAGCGGCACAGGCGCAGTCGTTGCCCGAGGGCGCGGTGCGTGCGGTGGACATGGTCGAAGCGCCGCCGCGGCTGCAAGGTGCTGTGCGGGCGATGCTGTCCGACGTCGTGGTGGTGTCGGATCTGGCCGCCGCGCTCGATCTGGTCGCGTCCCGTCCGTCGTTGCGGGCGGTCACCACCGACGGTGACCTCGTGGGCGCGGGTTGGGTCAGCGGCGGGTCCGATCGCAAACCCAGCACGCTGGAGATCGCGTCCGAGGTCGAGAAGGCCCGCGCCGAGCTCGCCGAGGCCGAGAGGCAGGTCGGCGAGCTGTCGGCGGCGCTGTCCGGGGCGCTGGCCGAACAAGCGAGCCGTCAGGACGCCGCGGAGCAGGCGCTTGCGGCGCTCAACGAATCCGACGCCGCGATCTCGGCGATCTACGAGCAGCTGGGCCGGCTCGGTCAGGATGCGCGTGCCGCCGACGACGAGTGGCAACGGCTGATCCAGCAGCGAAATGAGCTCGAAGCCAACCGCTCCCGCACCGTCGACGAACTCGCCCAGCTCGAGCAGCGACTGCACAACGCGCAGCAGGAACCGACGTTCGAGGCCGAGCCCGTCAACCGCCAGGAGACGACGGCCGCGGCGGAGGCGGCGCGCGCCGCCGAGGTGGAGGCCCGACTGGAGGTGCGCACCGCCGAGGAGCGCGCGAACGCCGTTCGCGGCAGGGCGGATTCGCTGCGCCGGGCCGCCGCGGCCGAACGTGAGGCCAGGCTGCGTGCCAAGCGTGCCCGCGAGGCGCGTCAGCACGCCGCGGCGGTGGCC